>JBFOLS010000223.1:0-10303 GCA_040830225.1 Leisingera sp. | reverse complement strand
TCCTTCGGCATCTGATCCGCCGGCACCGAGACTGAAACCAGTGCAACCGGTTCATCCGCATAAAAGTCAAAGCCCTGCATCACCTCTGAAAACCGCGTCCCGAACACCGGTTCCTCCAGACGCACAAGCCCGCTTTCGCTGGCCAGCAGCAATCCGGCCGCGGCAATTTGCTCCTGGCCGCTGCCTGCGGCGGCAGGCAGGATCAGCGTCGTTTGCTTGACTTCACCGGTGCCGAAGTCCGGCCCGGATACGGTCAGCCTCAGCTCGCTGTCCGGTGCGGCATCTTCCAGTGCCTGGGCCAGCCCGGCAGGCGGAAGAGTGGCAAACGGCGGCTGGATGCGGTCCATGAAGAAGTCCGGGCGGAACAACGCGAAGGCCACGAAAACCAGCGCCACGCTTTCATGAATGCGCGAACGCGTTACGAACCAGCCCATCGTGCCGGCCGTAAAGACAAGGATCCCCGCCGAGGCCACAGCGAATGTGGCCAGGCCCCCGATCCAGCCCGTATCGATCAGCAGCAAATCGGTGTTGAAGATGAAGACAAACGGCAAGGCAACCGTGCGCAGGCTGTAGAAGAAGGCCGTGAAACCGGTGCGGATGGCATCCCCGCCGGACACCGCCGCAGCTGCAAAGCTGGCAAGGCCGACCGGCGGCGTCACATCGGCCATGATGCCGAAATAGAACACGAACAGATGCACGGCGACCAGCGGCACGATCAGACCGCTTTGCGCGCCGAGCTCCACCACCACCCCTGCCATCAGCGAGCTGACAACGATGTAGTTTGCGGTTGTCGGCAGCCCCATACCCAGCACCAGGCTGAGGAAACCGACCATTACCAGCATCAGGACCAGATTGCCGCCGGACAGGAATTCCACCAGATCCGCCATCACCTGGCCGACCCCAGTCAGCGTGACCGTGCCGACGATCACACCTGCTGTGGCTGTCGCAAGCCCGATGCCGATCATGTTGCGGGCGCCATCGATCAGCCCACTGATCAGGTCTGCAACCCCGCCCCGGACCCCTTCCGCAAAGCTTCCCTGCCCCCGGAAGAATGCCTTCAGCGGCCGCTGAGTCAGCAGGATGACCACCAGCAGCATCGAGGCCCAGAAGGCCGACAGCCCCGGCGACTTCTGCTCGATCATCAGAAAGTAAACCAGCACGATGATCGGCAGCAGGTAGTAGAGGCCGGACAGGTAGATTTCGGAAACCACCGGCAGTTCAACCTCACGGGCGTTGGGATCATCCGGCTCGAGATCCTCCACGCGGGAGGCGACATAGAGCAGACCGGCATAAGCCAGAAGCAGCAGGGCCGCCAAAGCCACGGCCGAACTCTGGGGCATCAGCGCAACGATCCAGGACACCGGGAACTGGACGCCGTAGCACAGCAGCGCAAACCCGGCAAAGAACGCCGCCATGCCGGCGATGGTCTTGCCCAGGCTGACCACCCGGTTGCCGAGGGTCGGCATGTTGTTTTTTACCGCCTCCAGATGGACGATGTAGACCAGCGCGATATAGCTGATGGCCGCGGGCAGAAAGGCATGGGTGATCACTTCGACATAAGAGATGCCCACGTATTCCACCATCAGGAAGGCCGCAGCGCCCATCACCGGCGGCATGATCTGGCCGTTGACAGAACTGGCCACCTCAACCGCGCCGGCTTTCTCGGAGGAAAACCCGACCCGCCGCATCAGGGGAATGGTGAACGTGCCGGTGGTGACGACATTGGCAATCGACGAGCCGGAGATCAGCCCGGTAGCAGCCGAGCCGACAACTGCCGCCTTGGCAGGGCCGCCGCGCAAGTGGCCAAGGGCGCCAAAGGCCATCTTGATGAAATAGCTTCCTGCCCCGGCCTTCTCCAAAAGCGCACCGAACAGGACAAACAGGAAAACGAATTTGGCGGACACCCCTAGGGCAATGCCGAACACGCCTTCGGTTGTGATCCACATATGGCTCATGGCTTTCTTAAGCGACGCGCCTTTCCAGCGGATCACCTCTGGCACCCATTCGGAGGAGCCGAAAAAGACATAGGCCAAAAAAACGCTTGCGATGATGGCCATCGCCGGCCCCAGTGCCCGGCGGGCGCCTTCGAACAGCAGCAGCAAACCGATGAGCGCCACCCATTTGTCGGTGTCATCCGCCAGACCGCCCGCATTGACGATCTTTTCATAGAAGAAATACCCGTAGAGCGCCACCAGCGCCCCGGCACAGGCGAGGACCCAGTCATGCAGAGGCACGTAGTTGCGGGGCGAAGATTTCAGCGCCGGATAAGCCATGAAGGCGAGAAAGATGGCAAAGGCCAGGTGGATCTGGCGGGAATTGTTGATCAGCCCGCCGGGCAAGACGTAGTTTGCAGCAGGCGAGGCAAGCAGGATCTGGAAGCAGGACCAGGCCACCGCAACGATAGCCAGCAAAAGGCCCACCTGCCCCGCTGGGTTGCGCGCGCCTGCATCAGAAGAGCTGACAAGCTCCTGCAGGTCTTCTTCACTTAGCCTGCTGCTGTTTTCCTGAACCAGCATGACAATCCCCCCTTAGCTTCCCTGCCTTGCAAAAGATGCCGGAGGCAGCGCGCTGCCTCCGGCGGGTTTGTTATTGAAGCAAGCCTTGCTCGCGGTAGAACTTCAGAGCACCGGGGTGGATCGGAGCGGAAAGGCCAGCCGATACCATGTCCTCTTTGGTCAGGTTGGCAAAGGCAGGGTGGAACTTCCGGAAATCATCGAAGTTATTGAAGATCGACGAGACCAGCGCATAGACGGCTTCGTCCGAAACCTTGGCGGAGGTCACCAGCGTTGCGCCAACGCCGAAGGTGGCAACATCGCCGCCGGTACCGCGGTACATGCCGCCAGGAATGGTGGCAGAGCGGTAATAGGCATTGTCATTGATCAGACCTTCCACCGCTTCGCCAGTCACCGGCACGAGTTTGGCGTCGCAGGTGGTTGCCGCCTCGGTCAGGTTGCCCGAGGGGTGGCCCGCGGTGATGATGAAGGCGTCGATCTGGTTGTCGCAGAGCGCACTGGACTGTTCCGCCGACTTCAGCTCGGACGCCAGGGCAAAGGTGTCCTTGGTCCAGCCCTTGGCTTCCATCAGCACCTCCATGGTGCCGCGCTGGCCCGAGCCCGGGTTGCCGATGTTCACGCGCTTGCCCGCCAGATCATCGAAGTGTTCGATGCCCGCGTCGGCCCGGACCATCACGTTGAACGGCTCGGCATGGACAGAGAACACGGCGCGCAGGTCCTCGAACGGGCCTGCATCCGCGAATTTGGAGGTGCCGTGCAGGGCGTGGAACTGCCAGTCGGACTGGGCGACGCCGAACTCCAACTCGCCCTCACGGATGGTATTGATGTTGTAGACTGAGCCGCCGGTGGACTCGACAGTGCAGCGCACGCCGGTTTCCTTGCGGTTCTTGTTCATCAGGCGGCAGATCGAGCCGCCGGTGGGGTAATAGACCCCGGTTACACCGCCGGTGCCAATGGTCACAAACTGTTCGGCCTGAGCCACGGTTGTTCCAAAGGCCATGGTCAGTGCGGTTGCAAGGATCAGCTTCTTTCTCATTGTTTCCTCCCTTTGAGAATGGTTGCCTAAGTTGATGTTGCGCGCCTTTTTCCGGCGCAAATGGCCTGCAGGAACCCGCCGCGCCCCGGCGGTCTGCCAAGGCACGCTGCAATCATGTTGGTTCCTGCTGTGTTAGTCCGCCTGGAGTTCCTCCTGGTAACCAAAGAGCGCCGGCTGCCCGCCGGTGTGCAGCATCACGACCTTCTGCCCTTTCCGGATCACGCCTTCCGCAAGCAGCCCCAGAAGCCCGGCAAAGGTCTTGGCGGTGTAGACCGGATCCAGGAAGATCCCTTCGGTACGCGCCATCAGCGTCAGCGCCTCACGGGTGCCGCTGCCGACACGACCGTAGCCCGGCGCCAGCGCGCCGTCCCAGACATTGATGCTGTCCATCACCAGCGCCGGGTCGAACTGCATCAAGTCCGCAAGCTTACCCAGCACCTTCTGCATCCGAGCGCGCTGCTGTTCCTGGTCGCGGCGCACGCAAATGCCATAGACCGGCGCGGTTTGGCCGGACAGCCGCAGGCCTGTCAAAAAGCCGCCATGGGTCGAGCCGCTGCCCGATGGCACCACTGCGGCGTCGAAATCTCCGATCTGGCTGTTCAGCTCCGCGCCGCCGGGCACATACCCCAATGCGCCAAGCGGCGGATGATCTATGCCCAGATGAATCACATAGGGCGTGCGGCCTTCCGCCCGCAGCTGATCGGCACGTTCGTGAAGGGCGTTGTCGGCGCCGGCCTCATCCTCGCCCAGCGGGTAACTCATATGCTCGGCTCCCAGAATCTGCGCCAGCAGCACATTGCCGGAGCGGTAGTAAAGGTCGCTCATGCCCGGCACACGCTCTTCCAACTGCAGCACCGATTGCATACCCAGCTTGGCGGCCGCGGCAGCGGCAGAGCGGACGAAGTTCGACTGCACTGCACCGGTGATCAGGACGGTATCCGCCCCCTGCTGCTGCGCCTCGCCGAAGTAGAATTCCAGCTGGCGGGTCTTGTTGCCGCCAAAGCTGAGGCCGGTCAGGTCGTCCCGCTTGAGCCACAGGTCAATGCCGAGGCGGTCCGACAGGCGGTCTAGCCGCTCGACGGGCGTTGAACTGGTCATCAGTCTGGCGCGCGGGAACCCGGCAAGTCTCTGGTCGATGTTCAGCCGTTCAGTCATTCATTGTCATCCGATCAGATAGGCGCGCCGGAACAGGGCGGCGCAGGCGAAAATGGAAATCACGCGGATTGCAAGCGTGATGGCTGCTTGCGGCAGAAGGGGGCCGGCAAGGCGGCCCACCAGGCTGCCAAGAACCGTTGCGGCAGCAAACTGCCAAAGCCAGGGCGCGCGGGCAAAAGCCCCCCAGTCCGACAGGCAGTGCATGGCAAAGGCCGTGCCATAGGCAACCAGCGCCACCGGCTGCACCAGCTTGCGGGCTTCCTGGGCGGTTCGTCCGGCTGCCAGCAGGCCAAGCACCATCAGGGGCCCGGGCGTTGCCGCCCAGACTGTGGCCAGCCCCGACAGGCCCGAGACCGCGCGGAACCCATTCCGGCCGACCGCGCTTCCCTGCGGCATCAGTGACGAGGCAACGCCAATCAGCAGCAGGACTGCCGTAAGCGACAGGACAGTGCGTTCCGACAGGTAGGGGTAGACCAGCAGCCCCAGCACAATCCCTGCAAGGCATCCGGACACGGCGTTCCGGATCAGCGGTTTGTCGCGCCGCCAGACCTGACGGTCGGTCGCCAGGACCGACACAAGCGTGTTCAGCATCAGCAGCACCGGAACCGCGGTTGCGGTGCCCAGCAGCACCATCATCACCGGCGCCACCACGATGCTGAAACCAACCCCTACTCCCGCCTGAATCCCGGCGCCGGCGGTAATCGCGAGAAGCAAGACGGAAAAGTCGGCAGGCACGGCAGTATCCTTGTCACAGGTCGTGCCATGCAGATTAGTGCCGCCAGATTGGGATTAAAAATCATCTTATTGTATTTTTTGATACCAAAATGTTATCAATCCGCATGCGTATCACTGCCCGCCAGATCGAACTTTTCCAGATGGCCTACCGCCATCGCTCAACCCGCAAAGCAGCGGATGCGCTGCATATTTCGCAACCGGCGATCAGCCGGGTTGTTGCCGAGCTGGAAATCGAAATGGGTGTGGTGCTGTTTGACCGCTCGGGGCGCAAGTTCGAACCCACCGCCGCCGCGCACAGCCTCCAGCAAGCAGTACAGAAACACTATCAAGGCTTGGACAGAATCCGGGAGACCGCAGTGCAGATCGCCTCAGGCACCGGGGGGCATCTGCGCGTTGCGACGGTGCCGGCCGTGGCAGATACACGGGTCGCCGTTGCCGCCGGAAGGCTCATGGCAGAGTTCTCCGCCCTACGGATTGATGTGGATGTCCTGAATGAACGCGCCGGGCTTGCCGCGTTGCGGGAGGGGCGCGCCGATTGCGCCGTTGTCTCGTCCGACCCGGGCGATCCGAATCTCACCTGCACCCGTCTGGCAGACATTCAGCCCGTGGCGATACTGCCTCCAGGGGATCCCCTGGCTGGAACACGGGCCATCACGGCGGCGGAACTGGCCGCCACTCCTCAGGTCATGCTGACGCGCTTCAGCCCGTTCCGCCGCGCCGTGGAAAACATGTTTGACCGGGAGGGCGTGTCGTTTCACATCCGCGCTGAAGCACAGACGCAAACGGCCCTGGTGGGCATGGTTGCGCAGGGCGCCGGACGCGCCATTGTCGACACGGAGATCCTTGCTGCAGCCAACAAGACCTGTGTTGCCGCCGTGTCTCTGGCCTCGGACTTGAGCTGGCCCATCCGGCTGATCACCCTGTCCGCGTCTCAGGACATCCCAGGCCTTCGCAGGTTCACCAGGGAATTGCAGGACGCTTGAAGTCTATTCCAGCGGGCCCGAGCCGGGCCATTGTCCTGCTGCCAGCACCTCCTCGGTATGCTGGCCGAAGACAGGCGGCGCAGACCGGTAGCGAACTGGTGTCTGCGAGAGCTTCAGAGGATTGCCGATCATA
This sequence comes from Leisingera sp., assembly GCA_040830225.1. Lineage (GTDB taxonomy): Bacteria > Pseudomonadota > Alphaproteobacteria > Rhodobacterales > Rhodobacteraceae > Leisingera. The sequence continues at coordinate 3,748 of JBFOLS010000223.1, read as the reverse complement.
GGCACCAAAGCACTGACGGATTCGTTGGTAAGGCTGACCTGCATCCCGCGTGCCTTGACCTGGCTGGATTCAAAAACGCCTTCCAGCGTGTTGACCGGACCGGCCGACACCCCAGCGGCTTCCAGACCTGCGATCATCTCATCCTTGGTGAACTTGCATATCGCTGGCTCCAAAATCCCGTTCAGAGCCTCTCGGTTCATAAGCCTGGCGGGATTGCTGGCAAAGCGCGTATCCGCAGCCAGCGCAGGCAGGCCCAGGAAATCACAGAACCGGCCAAACTGGCCATCATTGCCGACGGCCACAATCACATGGCCATCCGCTGTTTCATACACTTGGTAAGGCGCGATATTCGGGTGCCCGTTGCCGCGCCTTTCCGGCAAAGTTTTCGTGGTCAGATAATTGGTGCCCTCGTTGATCAGCCAGGCGATCTGGCTGTCCACAAGCGCCAGATCAATCTCCTGCCCTTCCCCGGTCAGATCCCGGTGCCGCAAAGCCGCCAGGATGCCAACAGCGGCATACATGCCGCACATCACATCAGCGATGCCCACCGCAACCTTCATCGGCTGCCCGCCCGGCTCGCCGGTCAGGCTCATGATGCCGCCAAACCCCTGCGCCATCAGGTCATAGCCCGGTTTGTGCGCGTTTGGGCCGGTCTGGCCAAAACCTGATATCGAGCAATAGACCAGCCTGGAGTTGCCTGCTCTGAGGTGTTCGTAATCGAGCCCGTACTTTGCCAGCCCGCCGGGTTTGAAGTTCTGCACAACCACATCCGCCTGCGCAGCCAGCCTTCGAACCGCCGCCTGCCCTTCGGCGGTTGCGATATCGATTGCAACCGACCTCTTGTTGCGGTTGGCGCAATTGAAATATGCGCTCAGTCCGGTGGGATTGCCGGCGGTGTCAGACACATAGGGCGGGCCCCAGGCACGGGTGTCATCCCCGCCAGTTGCAGGGTTTTCGATCTTGATGACGTCGGCCCCCAAGTCGCCCAGCAGCTGGGTGCATGTTGGCCCAGCAAGAATCCGGCTGAGGTCAAGGACCTTCAGCCCTTCCAATGCCCCTGTCACGACAGATCCTCCAATGTCTCTACGGCCGCAGCAATGCGGCGACAGGTTTCGGCAAGGTTTTCCTCGCTGGCCGCAGTCGAAATGCGGAAATGCGGCGATAGGCCAAAGGCCGCGCCTGGTACAAGCGAGACGAAATGCTCTTCCAGCAGCCAGGTGCAGATATCGGTGTCGGTGTTCAGGACCATGCCGCCCGGTGTGGCCTTGCCAAGCAGGTGTGCGCAATTCGGATACACGTAGAACGCCCCTTCCGGCGAAAGCACATCCAGACCGTCAACCGCGTTCAGTAATTCAACCACGAGGTCGCGGCGCACTTGAAAACCGGCAGCGCGGTCCGCAAAGAAATCAGTTGGGCCGTCTAGCGCAGCGATTGCCGCGGCTTGCGAGACCGAACATGCATGAGTGCAGCTCTGGCCCTGTATCTTGTTCATCGCTCCGATAATGGCTTTGGGACCTGCCGCATAGCCGATCCGCCAGCCGGTCATGGCAAAGACTTTGGACACACCGTTAACCAGAAGAACCCGCTCTTTCAGATCCGGGGCTGCATCCAGGATCGATGTAAACCTATGCCCGTCAAACATCAGATGCTCATAAATGTCATCGCTCAGCACCATCACCTGGGGATGACGGCGCAGCACTTTGGCCAGCGCCTCCAGTTGGGCGGGCTGATACACGCTGCCGGTCGGGTTGCTGGGCGAGTTCAGCATCAGCCACTTGGTTTTTGGGGTGATCGCCGCTTCCAGTTGCTCAGGCGAAATCAGGAACCGCTGTATCTGCGGGCAGTCCACCACAACCGGTTTGCCTTCGGCGATGGCAACCATGTCAGGGTAGGACGACCAATATGGCGACGGGATGATCACTTCGTCGCCCGGCGACAATGTCCCCATCAGCGCGTTGTAGATGATCTGCTTGGCACCGCCCGAAACGGTAATCTCGTCCAGCGGGTATTCGATTCCGTAATCACGGATGAATTTGCGAGCAACCGCCTGGCGCATTGCCGTAGTGCCCGGCACCAAAGTATAGCGCGTTTCATCATTACGGATGGCCTCAATCGCAGCCTCCTTAACGTGATCAGGTGTGGTGAAATCCGGCTCGCCGATTCCAAGGTCGATGACCGGGTGGCCGGCATCCGCCAAAGTGTGCGCCTTTTGAACGAGGCCAAGAATCGCCGATGGCCGCACGGAGTCTAGACGATCCGCTAGATTGAAAGACATGGTACTTCCTTCTGGTTTCGGTGCCTGCCGCAGCCAGGCAGGCCGGAGGTGCAACGAGGGATGCACGCACCCGGCCCTGATTCAGATCAGCCCGTCATAGGCCCTGGGTTCGATCACGGCGGCAATGACGCTGAACACATCGGAGGACTGAGCAGCCTCCAGCGCGGCGCGAAGCTCTTCCCTGTTGGTCACGGTGTGGCCCTCACCGCCAAAGGCACGGCCAAGCGCGGCAAAGTCGTGCTTGCCGAAATCGACACCATAACCGGCCAGCTGGCGCTGCCGCTGCTTGAGTTCAATCAGCGACAGGCAGGCATCCACAAAGACCACGAAGATCGGATTGCCGCCCAGCTCAGCCGCGGTGGATAGCTCGCCTGCGACCATCAGCATGCCTGCATCGCCCGAGAAGGACACGATTTGCCGGTCCGGAGAGGCCAGCTTTTCGCCGATCGCCATTGGCACCGCGCACCCCATGGTGCAAAGCGCCGAAGACTGGATCAATCCCCGCGGCTCGTGGCACTCCCACATCTGGCTGAGCAGGATACGGTGCGCTCCGGAATCGGCAGTCGCCAGTGCGGTTTCAGGCAATGCTTTTCGGCATTCATCGATTACGGCGGCCGGTCCCCATTCGGTATCTGCAGGAAAGGCTCCTGCCAGTGCCGATTTCATTGCAGCGATCCTGGTCTCGGGCCAGGTTGCCTGCGTCGGAACGCCCTGCCCCAGCAGTCGCAGAGTTTCACCAGTGCCCGCGACAAAATTCAGGCCGGCCTGATGCATGTAATGGGTATTCGGGACCGAAGAGATATCAATCACATTGACTTCCGCCGGATCCCAAACCTCGCGCCAGCCGGTGCGCATTTCGATCGGGTCATAGCCCGCGCAGATGATCAGATCAGCCTCGCAGATGAACGGCAGCAGCAGGCCGTCAGCTTTTGGAGACAGGCCTGCACCGCCGAGGCACAGCTCACGTGTTTCCGGAATGATCCCCTTGGCCTTGTAGCTGGTGATCAAAGGCACGTTGAAGGTCTCGCAAAAACTGCGGATGCTGCCGCCTGCGTCTTCAGCCACCGCATCCAATCCGGCAATCATCACCGGACGCCTGGCCGCCGCCAGCCAGCTGCGCGCCTGGTCCAAACCCGGGCCGTCCGCCGGCACCGCCCGCGCGGCATCCGGCCGCCGCCGCGGCGCCTGCGGGCTGACCTGCTGATCGGCAACCGAAATCGGCACATCGATGTGCACCGGTCCGGCCCTGCCCTCGCGCGCAATGTTCACCGCCTTGTCAGCGATGATGTCAGCACTTGCGGCCGAAAGCCTGAACGTCTCCTTGGTGATAGATCGGAACACCTGCTGGTGATCAAACACCTGGTGCGTATAGGTCTGCGCCTCGTCCGCATCGACGCAGCCGGACAGCACGATCATCGGCACCCGGTCCTGCATCGCATTGGCAACCACGTTCACCCCGTTGACCACACCCGG
>JBFOLS010000222.1:0-2864 GCA_040830225.1 Leisingera sp. | reverse complement strand
GATGTGGCCAAGCGCCAGATGGCGCAGCCCGGCGCCATGATCGCCTTTGAGGTCGAGGGCGGTCTGCAGGGCGGCATTGCCTTCATGAACGGGCTGCAGATGATCCAGCGGGCGGTGTCGCTGGGCGATGCGGAGACCCTGATCCAGCATCCTGCTTCGATGACCCATTCAACCTATACCCCGGAAGAGCGGGCCGAGCACGGCATCAGCGACGGGCTGATCCGCCTGTCAGTGGGGCTGGAAGAAGTCGAGGACATTCTGGCCGATCTGGAACAGGCCCTGCCCGCCTCTGAATTGGCCAATGTGGCCTGAGGATCAGCGGCCGTGCCCGGTCAGTAGAGACGCGCGGCCTGATCTTTGACCCGGCGGATTGGGATTGAGGATTCGAGCGAGGCGACACCAGGTATCTTTGTCAGCCTGCCTGTCAAGAAGTGTTCAAACTCATGCAGGTCCCGCACCGCCACCCGTAGCAAGTAGTCGAAGTTTCCGGTCATCAGCCAGCAGTCCACGACCTCGGGACAGAGCTTCACCTGGCTTTCAAATGAGACGAGCCGGTCGTCGACCTGCTGATCTAGGCGGACTGAAACAAAGACGCTGAAATTGAAGCCCAGCTTGGCCTCATCGATGCGGGCGCTGTAACCGGTGATGTATCCTTCGGCCTCAAGCTTCTTGATCCTGCGGGCGCAGGGGGAAGGGGACAAGCCGACACGGGTGCTGAGATCCTGGTGGGACAGCCGCCCATCCGCTTGAAGCCCCGCGAGAATGCTGCGGTCGATATCATCAAGGAACTCGCTCATTTGCGCCTGTTTCCTTCAGTTTGTTGACGTTCAGCGCTGGTTTCCAGCGCCTAACCTGAGAGATCGACCGGAGTTTAGCGTCTTTCCTCGCGAAAGATATCCTACTTTTGAGCAAACGGAGAATGTCATGACTGCCAACGCTCAACATCTGAAAACCATCGAACAGCGGCTGCTGTGGCTGTCGCATTGGATGATCCACAACGCCAACCACATCCGCGCCAAGGCTGACGGGATCAAGATCGGGGGGCACCAGGCATCTTCGGCCTCGATGGTGTCGATCATGACGGCGCTGTATTTCTCGGCCTTGAAGCCGGAAGACCGGGTCGCGGTCAAGCCGCATGCCTCGCCGGTGTTCCATGCGATGCAATACCTGATGGGCAATCAGACGCGCGAGAAGATGCAGAACTTCCGCGGGTTCGGCGGAGTGCAGAGCTACCCGAGCCGGACCAAGGACATCGACGACGTGGATTTCTCCACCGGCTCGGTGGGTCTGGGCGTCGGCATCACCGCGCTGGCCTCAATGGTGCAGGATTTTATCGCCGCCAAGAACTGGGGCGCGGAAACCCGGCTGGGGCGCATGGTGGCGCTGGTGGGCGACGCCGAACTGGACGAAGGCAACATCTACGAGGTGCTGCAGGAAGGCTGGAAGAACGGTCTGCGCAACACCTGGTGGATCATCGACTATAACCGCCAGTCACTGGACGGGATCGTGCGCGAAGGTCTGTTTGAGCGCATTGAAAAGGTCTTTGACGCCTTCGGCTGGGACGTGGTGCGGGTGAAATACGGCGCCCTGCAACGGGCCGCCTTTGAAGAACCGGGCGGGGAAGCCCTGCGTGCCTGGATCGATGCCTGTCCGAACCAGGAGTATTCGGCGCTGACTTATATGGGAGGGGCGGTCTGGCGCCAGCGTCTGCTGGACGATCTGGGCGATCAGGGCGAGGTAACGGCGCTGATCGAACGCCGCAGCGACGTCGAACTGGCGGACTTGATGGAGAACCTCGGCGGCAATTGCGTAGAAACCATGGCGGATACCTTCGCGTCCATCACCCACGACCGCCCGGTTTGCTTCCTGGCCTATACGGTCAAGGGATGGGGCACGCCGATTGCCGGCCACAAGGACAACCATGGCGGCCTGATGACCAAGGCGCAGATGGCCGACTGGCAGACCCATATGGGGGTGCCGGAGGGCCAGGAATGGGAGCCGTTTGCCACTATTGGTGATCTGCCTGCGCTGCAGGCGTTTCTAGGGCAGGTGCCCTTCTTTGCCGAAGGCCCGCGCCGCTATTCAGAAACGCCTTTGGCAGTGCCTGCGGTGGCGGTGGACACGTCCCGCGAAATCTCGACCCAGATGGCCTTTGGCAAGATCATGGATGAGCTGGCGCGGGGTGATAGCGAACTGGCGGCGCGGATCATGACCACCTCACCGGATGTGACCGGCACCACCGGGCTGGGCCCCTGGGTGAACCGGCGCAAACTGTTTGCGCGGGAAGCGCAGTCGGATGCCTTTATCGAGCACCGCATCCCTTCGACCGCAAAATGGAACTTTGCCCCGGAAGGCCAGCACTTGGAGTTGGGCATTGCCGAGATGAACCTGTTCCTGCTTTTGGGCGCGGCGGGGCTGGCGCACAGCCTGTGGGGCAAGCGGGTGATCCCGGGGGGCACGGTCTACGACCCCTTTGTCTGCCGCGGTCTCGATGCGCTGAACTATGCCTGCTACCAGGATGCGCGGTTTATGATTGCAGGCACGCCTTCGGGCGTCACGCTGGCGCCGGAGGGCGGTGCGCACCAGTCGATCAGTACGCCCTTGATCGGAATGAGCCAGGACGGGCTGGCGGCCTTTGAGCCGGCCTTTGCCGATGAACTGGCAGTGATCATGGAGTGGGCCTTCGGCTATCTGCAGCGCGATGGCGAGGGCGACCCGGATGAGCGCACCTGGCTGCGGGATGAAACCGGCGGATCGGTGTATCTGCGCCTTTCCACCAAGCCGCTGGAGCAGCCGGGCAAGCGTGCCGATGAGGACTTCCGCCAGGGGGCCATTGACGGCGCTTACTGGCTGCGCAAGCCCGG
>JBFOLS010000221.1:0-5709 GCA_040830225.1 Leisingera sp. | reverse complement strand
TTTCTCAGCTGGCGCAGGGTGAGTTCGGAAAATGCGCAATCGTGAAACAGCTGCACCTCCTCGCCCAGCCGGGCCTTGGTCGCAACCGAGGACAGGCCGCGCTCGGGCAGCGGTCCGCGCCACAGCCCCGGGCGCCAGGACCAGTCGGTGCCGTGCGGGCGCGGAAAGAAAGAGGATCCGATCTGCGGCAGCGCCAGGCGGCCGTCAGCAGTGTGGATCAGCCGGTCCAGATGGGTGCGAAGCTGGCGTGCCTGATTGCGCTGGCGGCGCAGTTCGGACAACGGTGCGCGGCTAGAGTCCTCGGCGGCAGCGCGCCAGCGGCGCAAGCTGCGCAGGTGCATCAGCCGGTCCATGATCCTGCCCATCGTGCTCCCTCTTGCCTGTCGTCTGTTTCTGTCTGTCCGGCCCGTGGCGGTGTTTGGCGGCAGTGTAACCTTTGGAGCCTAATGAAATAAACCGGCAATCCGCTGACCCAGCCCGCGTTTTTCGCGCGGTGCGGGGGCTTGAGCCGACTGCTGGGGCGGCACGGGCCGGGCCTGCGGCCGCAGCGATTGCCGGGGCCCCTTGGGCAGCTTGGCGCCGGCCTCCTCAAGGTCCGGCAGGGTCGAGGCCTCCAGCGAGCGGTGGGTCATCTCGTTCAGCAGTGCCGCCCCTTGGCTGCCCAGCGCCCGGCTGCCCTCGGGCGCATAAAGCGCCAGCGCAACCAGATGGCGGTCCAGTATAAAGGCGCCGCGCCAATGGACCGGGCTGGCGCCTTCGGCCACGGCCCCCGGAACCTCCAGTTTGACCAGCGGCAAGAGCTGGTCCTCGCGGGTTTCCAGCAGCTTGGCATCCGGGAACATCGCGGCGATATCCGCGGCCTGCGGTGCGGAGGCGTCCGGCGCGGCAGGCCCGATCGAGGCCGTCAGCACCGCCGCCTTGCGGGCGCCGAACCAGTTGCGCCGGTCCAGGCGGTTGCACATCGCCATCAACGCAAACCCGCCTTTGCTGTCGGCCTCGCTGCTGCGGCGGTCAAAGCAATAGGACTCGGGCGCCGCCAGCAGCACGTCTCCGCCGGCAAAGGACATGACCTGGCCGTTCAGCCGGGGGGCGGGAGCTTGGCCTGCGCTGGGGTCGCGGGCGGCAAAGGAAAGGCTTTTGACCTTTTGCGGCGAGGAACTGCACCCCGCCAAAAACGCGGCCGTCAGCACAGCCGCTGCTGCGGCGGCGGCCCGCCCGAAGGTCGGCGCCGTTCCGCCGGCTGGCGGAAAAGCCCCTGGCTTTCCGTCGTTTGTCCTGGTCACTGCTGCCCCTGCCAGTGTCATTCTTTTGTAAAATCAATAGGTGCAGACCCGCGGTGCGGCAAGCGTGAACAGTTCCAGGGCCGCGATGCCTTGTCACGGCGTTGCACCAATGCATAACGTTGCCAGGATCTGCCGCCATCAGCCCGGAGGTGTCATGCAGCACAACCATAGCTACAGAGCGCATGAGGCTCTGGTGCGCTTTGCCCGGCCGCAGCCCGAACTGTGGCGGCTGCTCCTGGGGCTGCTGCTGGTGGCTTCGGTCAGCTTTGCGATGACGGCGGCACTGCAGGTTATTGTTGCAGGGCTATTCCCCGGGGCGTGGCTGCAAGGTCTGGCAGATGGCAGCAATCCGGGCTCCATGCTGGTGCTTCTGGGCAGTTTTGCGTTTCTGTCCTTGGGTGTGGCGATGGCCGCACGGGTGTTTCATCATCGCAGTTTTGCGACAGTCACCGGCCACCTGCGCCCGCTGGTTTGGCAATTCGGCAAAGTCAGCCTGTATCTGCTGGGGCTGAGCGTGCTGCTCATGGGCCTGCCGCCCTACAGCATGGGGCCGCCGCTGTCCCCGAACCTGCCGTTCTGGACCTGGTTGGGCATCCTGCCGCTCTCGATCGCTGCTGTTCTGGTGCAGACCGGCTCAGAGGAAATCCTGTTCCGCGGGTATATTCAGCAGGCGCTGGCGGCCCGCTTCCGCAGCCCCCTGGTCTGGCTTGCGGCGCCCTCAGCCCTGTTTGCCCTGGGCCACTACCTGCCGGCCGAAGCCGGTGAGAACGCCCCGCTGATTGCCCTCTGGGCCGGGTTGTTCGGGCTGCTGATGGCTGATCTCACCGCGCGGGCAGGCACACTTGGCCCGGCAATTGCGGTGCACTTTTTCAACAACGTCACCGCACTGCTGCTGTTTGCCTCTCCCACCAGCCTGAACGGGCTGGCGCTTTACCTGATCCCATTCGATATGGCGGATGTGCAGGCCTTGCGCCCCTGGATGGCCGTTGACTTTGCCCTGATGCTGGTCAGCTGGCTTACAGCACGGCTTGCCATACGCCGCTGATTGCAATTGCGGCAAATGCGCCTTATCTGGGGGGCAAACCGCGCCCCCGGAGAGGCAAGCATTATGAACTGGATCACCAACTACGTCCGGCCCAAGATCAACTCGATCTTTTCGCGCCGCGAAGTGCCCGAGAACCTTTGGCAGAAGTGCAGCGAATGCGGCACCATGCTGTTCCACCGCGAGCTGAGCGACAATCAGAACGTCTGCACCAGCTGCGGCCACCACATGCATATCACCCCGCGCGACCGTTTTACCGCGCTGTTTGACGGCGGTGTGTTCTCTGAGGTCGAGGTTCCCGAGCCGCTGGCGGATCCGCTGAAGTTCAAGGACCAGAAGAAATACCCTGACCGGGTGAAGGCTGCCCAGAAGAAGACCGGCGAAAAAGACGCGATGCTGGTGGCGGCTGGTGAAATCGGCCGCACCCCGATCATCGCCACCGCCCAGGACTTCTCCTATATGGGCGGGTCGATGGGGATGTATGTCGGCAACGCCATCATCGCCGCCGCCGAGGAAGCCGTGAAACTGGGCCGCCCGCTGGTGCTGTTCTCTGCTGCCGGCGGCGCCCGCATGCAGGAAGGCATCCTGTCGCTGATGCAGATGCCGCGCACCACCGTTGCCGTGCAGATGCTGAAAGAGGCAGGCCTGCCCTATATCGTCGTGCTGACCCACCCGACCACCGGCGGGGGGACCGCCTCCTATGCAATGCTGGGCGACGTCCACATCTCCGAGCCCAACGCGCTGATCTGCTTTGCCGGCCCCCGGGTGATCGAGCAGACCATCCGCGAGAAACTGCCCGAGGGCTTCCAGCGCGCTGAATACCTGCTGGACCACGGCATGCTGGACCGGGTGATTCCGCGCACAGAGATGCGCGACGAGCTGATCACCATCATCCGCATGCTGATGGGCCTGCCGCCGCGGGTGGTGGGCGATCTGCCTTCGCCGGAAGAGGGCGCGGAGGCGGCCAAGGCCGCAAATGCGCCGGCCGATGGCGCTCCTAGTGAAGAAGCCGCCGAGTAATTTCGATTAAATACTCCTGCTTGGCCTCAGGCCGGGCAGCGCCCGTCCCGCCTCTTCAAAGGGCGGGACGTTTGCATGTTAAGACCCTGACCCCTGTTGCCAGAGAGCCTGCCATGACACAGACCTCCGACGCGATCCTCGCCCGCATGATGGCGCTGCATCCCAAGATCATTGACCTGACCCTGGACCGGGTCTGGCGGCTTCTGGAAGCGCTGGGCAACCCGCAGGACAACCTGCCGCCTGTGATCCACCTGGCGGGCACCAACGGCAAGGGCTCGACCCAGGCGATGATCCGCGCAGGGCTTGAAGGCATGGGCAAGTCCGTGCATGCCTATACCTCGCCGCATCTGGCCCGGTTTCACGAACGCATCCGGCTGGCGGGCGAGCTGATCTCGGAAGCGCATCTCACCGAAATCCTCGACGAGTGTTATGCCGCCAACAACGGCGAAAACATCACCTATTTCGAGATCACCACGGTGGCTGGCCTGCTGGCCTTTGCCCGCACGCCTGCGGATTACACGCTGCTGGAAGTGGGACTGGGCGGGCGTCTGGACGCAACCAATGTGATTACGCCCGAGATTTCAGTGATCACCCCGGTGTCGATCGACCATGAGCAATTCCTGGGCGACACGCTGGCCAAGATCGCCGCGGAAAAGGCCGGCATCATCAAGCGCGGCGTGCCGGTTGTGGTGGGCCCGCAGCCGGACGAGGCGATGGAGGTCATCGAAGCCGCCGCCGCCCGTCTTGGCGCGCCGGTGATTGCCTATGGCCAGCACTGGCATGTGCATGAGGAGCACGGTCGCCTGGTATTCCAGGATGAAAACGGCCTCTTGGACCTGCCGCTGCCTGCCCTGCTGGGCGCGCATCAGATCCAGAACGCCGGCGCCGCCCTTGCCGTTCTGCGCCACCTCGGCGCTGATGAGGCCGCCTGCGAAGCGGCGATGAAAAACGCAGAATGGCCTGCCCGCATGCAGCGCCTGAAGACCGGCCCGCTGGTCGAAGCGGCTGGTGAAGCCGAGCTGTGGCTTGACGGCGGCCACAACGCGGCGGCGGGCATTGCGCTGGCGGATGTGCTGGCCAAGCTGCCCAAGCGCCCGACGCATCTCATTTGCGGCATGCTGAACACCAAGGACGTGACCGGCTACATGGCGCCGCTGGCGCCGCAGGCGGCCAGCCTGACTGCTATCTCGATCCCGGATGAGATCAACACGCTGAGCGCCGAAGACACCGAGGCCGCCGCCAAAGAGGTGGGCATCGAGGCCGCGACCGCGGAAAACACCCAGGCTGCGCTGGAAGCGATTCTGGCCCGCGACCCGCAGGCCCGGGTGCTGATCTGCGGCTCGCTCTATCTTGCGGGCCACATCCTGCGTGAAAACGGCTGAGGTTTTGCGGCGGCGGGGCACTCCCGCCCGCTTGGGACCTTACGGTCCTCTCTGGTTGGGCCCGGCGCCGCTGACGCGGCGCAGCCGCTTTCATCTTTCCGGAAACTACCCCCGTTGTGACTGCAGGCCCAATTCTTTTCTGTAGCAGGCTAGTTTCGTTGTCCGTGCCTGTAGGCTTCCGCAAGACCCTGCGGACTGGTGCGGGAAAACTCTTTTGCAGAGTAAATACCGTGGCAGATTTCGGGTTCAGCTCTAAGCCCGATTCCGTTTCTGAAGTCACGGCCTAAGAAAATGACTTCTTGGTCAACTGGGAGCAGTGGCGTGCAGTCGGTTATTACGTCTGCAAAGCATGAAATACGCAGCATTGCTGGAAGTTCAGTCACTTGCGTTGTACCATCTAAGGAGATGACCGTTCCGTCAAACAAGTAAGCGTCAGAAATAAATACAGTAAGTTGACCGGGGAGGCCTAACGCCCCTAGTTGCTGGTGCGTTGCCAAAACCCATTTTACATCCTCCCTTTTTTCAACCGGGACGCCGCCAGCTTTCGTTAGCGTTCCCCAGAAAATGTCACTCTTTTGAGCATTGGCGGCTTCGATGAGATGTGCGACGCGAGCAGTGTGACCGTCATCCTCTTGCGGTGGCTCGGAACAGGTGTAGGCCATCGCACCACTCGAAATTATCAAATTCAAGGCGACAAAAAGCCAAATTCGGATCAACACTCCTGCCCCCAGTCCTTGTCCTGCATTTCGCGCAGGCGGGAGGCGGTGCGTTCAAATTCAAACGTGCCTTCACCCTCGACATAGAGCATCTCGGGCTGCGCCGCCGCCGAGCAGATCAGCCTCACCTTGGCCTCATAAAGGGCGTCGATCAGGGTCACGAAACGCTTGGCCTCGTTGAAGTTGTTGCGGCTGAGGCGCGGGATGTCCTCCAGCACCAGAACCTTCACCTCCCCGGCAATGGCGAGGTAATCGCCCGGCCCCAG
>JBFOLS010000220.1:0-6530 GCA_040830225.1 Leisingera sp. | reverse complement strand
TCTCCTCGCCTGGGCCCGCAATGCCCGGAGCAGTTGCGCAGTGAACTGGAAAACAAGCTTTCCAGCCTGGGTTACGACAGGATCGTATTTCTTCAGGAGGGATCGGATCTGCTGGTCACTGCGCAGCTGGACGATCAGGTTCTGGGCGCGGTTTTTGACATGCCGAGCGGAGCACTTATGGCGCAGGACGTCTGGCGGGCAAGCGGCCAGGACGGATTTGAAGGGCTGGCCTGAGACGCCGGGTGCGTGAGGCTCGCGTCTCAGGCCAGCCCCCGAAAAATCAAGCCTCGTGCAAGACGGTCTCGAAACCTTCGAATTGCGGATGGCCCAGGATCGGGCTTTTGCCTTCGCGCTTGCCGGCGTTCTTATGCGCGTCGCGGAACTGCTGCGACTTGGTCCAGGCTTCGAAATCGGAACGGCTGTCCCAGATCACATGGCTGGAATAGAGGCAGTGCTCTTGGGTGGCCGGGCCCTTCAGCAGGCGGAACTCACGAAAGCCCTTCAGTTCCTTCAGGCGGCTTTCCCGTTCTTTCCAGATGTTCTCGAAATCGGCTTCGCGGCCCGGACGGATCTTGAAGCGGTTCATGGCGATGTAGCTCATCAGCGAGCCTCCTCATCTTGTGATGGAATACAAAGAGGCTGGCAGCGGCGAGGGTCCGGCGGGCTGGCTTAACGGTGCAATTACGGGACTGCCTGCGGCAGGTCAATGCAGCGGTTCAGGCCGGGTCGGCTGCATAGCTTTGCAGGACGCTCAGCGGCACGATCTCCAGGGCCCGCTGGTGGGTGGCTTCCAGATGCACCTCGGGCGCGCAGCCTTCATCGGCCGCCTGCAGGAAGCGGGCGGCGCAGAGGCACCAGCGGTCACCCGGCTGAAGTCCGGAAAAATTGAACTCGGGCCGCGGTGTGGACAGGTCGTTGCCGACGTATTTCGAGAACGCCAGGAATTCTGCCGTGGTCACCACGCAAACGGTGTGGCTGCCGTGGTCTTCGGCGCAGGTGTTGCAGTGGCCGTCGCGGAAGAAACCGGTCAGCGGTGCGGTAGAGCAGGGCGCAAGCGGGCCGCCCAGAACATTGATGCTGTCGTCTTTTTCCATGGGGGCTGTCCTGAATGCGTTCCGGAATAATGGTAGCGCGGTTATGCCGCCCGTCCCGGGTTTTCCGGCAGCGGCCCCGTCAATGAGCCTGATCCGCCTGCCCGGGTCAAGGCCAGGGCCACGCAAAAAAAACAGCTGCCCGCCAAGGGGATGGCGGGCAGCTGAAACTCTGTCCTGGCTTTAGACCGGATCAGGTGTTGAACAGGAAGTGCAGCACGTCGCCGTCCTTGACGATGTAGCTCTTGCCCTCGGCGCGCATCTTGCCGGCTTCCTTGGCGCCCTGTTCGCCGTTGCAGGCGATGAAGTCGTCATAGGCGATGGTCTCGGCGCGGATGAAACCCTTCTCGAAATCGCCGTGGATCACGCCCGCCGCCTGCGGCGCCGCGGTGCCGGTGCGGATGGTCCAGGCGCGTGCTTCTTTCGGGCCAACGGTGAAATAGGTTTCCAGGTGCAGCAGCTCGTAACCCGCACGGATCAGCCGGTCGAGGCCGGCCTCGGCCAGGCCCATCTCTTCCAGGAACATCTGGGCTTCTTCCGCTTCCAGCTGGCTGATCTCTTCCTCGATCTGGGCCGAGATGATCACATGCGAGTTGCCCTGGGCAGCAGCCATCTCGGCCACTTTGGCGGAGTGCTCGTTGCCGTCCACCGACTCAGACTCGCCCACGTTGCAGACATAAAGCACCGGTTTGGTGGTCAGGAGCTGCAGCATCTTCCATGCCTTGGCGTCCTCGGCGTCGACCTCTACCAGGCGGGCGGGCTTGCCGTCTTCCAGCATTGCCTGGGCCTCGGCCAGCAGCCGGTCCTGCTGCTGCGCTTCCTTGTCGTTGCCTTTGAGCTTGCGGACCAGGTTGGCGCGGCGCTTTTCGATGCTTTCGAGGTCTGCGAGCATCAGCTCGGTCTCGATCACCTCGGCATCGGCCACCGGGTTCACATGGCCGTCCACATGGGTCACGTCGCCGTCTTCAAAGCAGCGCAGCACATGGGCAATTGCGTCGGTTTCGCGGATGTTGGCCAGGAACTGGTTGCCCAGGCCTTCGCCTTGCGACGCGCCTTTCACCAGGCCGGCGATGTCGACAAAAGTCATCCGGGTGGGGATGATCTGCTTGGACTGCGCAATTGCTGCCAGCTTGTCGAGGCGGGCGTCCGGCACGCCCACTTCGCCCACGTTGGGCTCGATTGTGCAGAACGGAAAATTGGCCGCCTGCGCCGAGGCGGTCTTGGTCAGCGCGTTGAACAGCGTCGATTTGCCAACATTCGGCAGGCCGACGATTCCCATTTTAAAGCCCATTTCGGCCTCCTGATGCCACTTGGGAGCTGCTTCTAGGCAGCATTGGGCCTTGGCGCAAGCCAAGTATGGCTGGCAAAAGCGCCACATTGGTCTTTGTGCGCGGCCGCACAGTAAGCCCTCATATTGCTTTTTCGTGAGGAGCCTTGGAAAAGCAGCGCAAAAATTTATCTTGGTGGAAAATTACAAATTCTGCGAGGGGCTAGAATGAAACACACAGCTTTGCTGGCAGCGGCGTTGTCGGCTGCCATGGCAATGCCCGCGGCCGCACAGGAAGTGACGCTGGGGCTCGGCTATTCCGATTATCACCGTGAAACGGCGGAGGACGGCGCGCAGTTTGCAATCGATTACCTGCATTCGCCGTTCCACGAGAAGGGTCGGTTGTCGGCACGGTTCGGAGCGACGCTGGAGGTCCAGGAGACCGGAGACGTGTTTGCCGGTGTCGGGATCAGCGCGGTGATCGATCTGAACAACGACTGGTTCATCGAGAACAGCGTGATGCCGGGCGCCTATCACGAAAGCTCGGCCGGCAATGATCTGGGCTCGGCCTTTGAGATCCGCACATTGCTGGCGGTGGGCAAGCGGTTCCAGAACGGCAGGGCGGTATCGCTGGCGTTCAGCCACAAGTCCAATGCCTCGACCGCGGATGAAAACCCGGGCGTGAACTCGCTGACGCTGCGCTGGCATATTCCGCTGGGCGGCTGAACCGGGCTGCAGGGCTGCGCGGGATTGATTTCCCGCGCAACATTCGGCACACCGGGGCGGACATATTTCAAAAGGCCCGCCCATGACCCGTATCGATGCCAAATTCGCCGAACTGAACGCCGCCGGAAAGAAAGCCTTTGTCACCTATGTGATGGCGGGCGATCCGGACTATGAGACCTCTCTGGAGGTGGTGAAGGGGCTGCCGGGCGCAGGCGTCGACATCATCGAGCTGGGCCTGCCCTTCACTGATCCGATGGCCGATGGTCCGACCATTCAGCTGGCCGGGCAGCGGGCGCTTGACGGCGGCATGACGCTGGAGAAGACGCTGCAGCTGGCCGCTGACTTCCGCAAGGAAGACGACAGCACCCCGATCGTGCTGATGGGCTATTACAACCCGATCTACAACCGCGGCGTGGACAAGTTCCTGGAAGACGCCAAGACCGCAGGCATCGACGGTCTGATCGTGGTCGACCTGCCTCCGGAGGAAGACGATGAACTGTGCATCCCGGCGCAGGAAGCGGGGCTGAACTTCATCCGCCTGGCGACGCCGACCACCGATGATGTGCGCCTGCCGAAGGTGCTGCAGAACACCTCGGGTTTTGTTTATTACGTGTCGATCACCGGCATCACCGGCGCCGCCGAGGCACAGGCCGGCGACGTTGGCCCCGAGGTTGCCCGCATCAAGGCCGCCACCGATCTGCCGGTCATCGTCGGCTTTGGCATCAACACCCCGGAGAAAGCCCAGAACATCGCCTCGATCTCGGACGGCGCGGTTGTGGGCAGCGCCATCGTCAGCCAGATCGGCGCCGGCAAATCCCCGTCGGAAGTGCTGGCCTTTGTGAAGTCGCTGGCAGACGGCGCCCACAAGGGCTGATCATCAAACACAAAATGAATGAGAGAGAGCCGTTCCTTTGAGGAGCGGCTTTTTTGCGTTTCAGGGTGCGGCAACGGCGGTATTGCAGCCAATGCTCGAAATTGGTAAAGAAACTTGACCAAAGTGAAGCGGGAGAGAATCCGGTGCCAGTGATTACCAATATCGGCGACCTGAAGCGCATCTATGAACGCCGTGTGCCGCGGATGTTCTTTGACTATGCCGAAAGCGGCAGCTGGACCGAGCAGACCTTCCGCGAAAACACTTCGGACTTTGAGCAGATCCGCCTAAGGCAGCGTGTGGCCGTGGATATGACCGGGCGCACCACTGCGGGCAAAATGATCGGCCAGGATGTGGCGATGCCGGTGGCCCTGGCGCCGGTGGGGCTGACGGGGATGCAGCATGCCGATGGCGAGATCAAGGCGGCCCGCGCGGCGGAGGAGTTCGGCGTGCCTTTTACCCTCTCCACTATGTCGATCAACTCGATCGAGGAAGTGGCGGAGGCGACCTCCAAGCCGTTCTGGTTCCAGCTTTATACGATGAAGGACGAGGACTACATCCGGCGCCTGATCCAGCGGGCAAAAGATGCGGGATGCTCGGCGCTGGTGATCACGCTGGATCTGCAGATCCTGGGTCAGCGGCACAAGGATCTGAAAAACGGCCTGTCCGCCCCGCCGAAGCTGACACCGGCCACTATCGCCAACCTGATGACCAAATGGACCTGGGGCCTGCAGATGCTGGGCGCCAAGCGGCGCAACTTCGGCAATATCGTCGGCCATGTGCAGGGAGTCTCGGACACCTCGCAGCTGGGCGCCTGGACGGCAGAACAGTTCGACCCGGCGCTGGACTGGGGCAAGGTCGAAAAGCTGATGGAGATGTGGGGCGGCAAGGTGATCCTGAAGGGTATTCTGGACGCCGAAGACGCAAAGATGGCCGCCAAGCTGGGTGCGGATGCCATCGTGGTGTCCAACCACGGCGGCCGGCAGCTGGACGGTGCCTTGAGCTCGATCCGGATGCTGCCGGAGATCATGGATGCGGTGGGCAGCGACGTCGAGGTGCATCTGGACAGCGGCATCCGCTCGGGCCAGGACGTGCTGAAGGCGCTGGCGCTGGGGGCCAAGGGCACCATGATCGGCCGCGCCTTTGTCTACGGGCTGGGTGCGATGGGCCAGAAGGGTGTGACTGCAGCGCTGGAGGTGATTCGCAAGGAGCTGGACACCACCATGGCGCTGTGCGGAGAGCGCTCGGTTGAGGGGCTTGGGCGCCATAATCTGCTGATCCCCGAAGATTTCGGCGGGCGCTGGCAGGAATAGTGCCCGCAGAGGGCTAGAGTTGTGGTGTTCGGCGGGCTTTGCCCCTTCCCAAAGCCCGCCAACCGGTCTATAGGCACGGCTTCACGCGGGGTGACAGCCTTGGAGGCACCCCGGTAGTCATATTGGAGAATTAAGATGGCAAAAGAGATTCCTGATCTCGTAGCCCAGGAACGTGCGGGGACGGGCAAGGGCGCCGCTCGCGCTGCGCGCCGCGCAGGCATGGTTCCGGGTGTGGTGTACGGTGGCGATGTTGAGCCGCTGGCAATCCAGATCCCGTTCAACGAGCTGCTGAAAAAGCTGAAAGCCGGCCAGTTCAAGTCCACCCTGTGGAACCTGAAAGTGGAAGGCCAGGAAGACGTGCGCGTGATCTGCCGCGACGTTCAGCGCGACGTTGTCAAAGACCTGCCGACCCACCTGGACCTGATGCGCCTGCGCCGCACCTCGAAAATCAACCTGTTCATTCCGGTTGAATTCGTGGGCGAAGACGCGGCTCCCGGCATCAAAAAAGGCGGCATGCTGAACGTGACCCGTCCCGAGGTTGAGCTGGTTGTGACCGCCGGCGACATCCCCGAGAAGATCACCGTGGACATCACCGGCCTGAACATCGGCGACGTTGTCACCATCTCGTCGATCGAGCTGCCGAAAGGCACCAAGCCGACCATCGACCGTGATTTCGTGATTGCAAACATCGCGTCTCCGGGCGGCCTGACCTCTTCGGATGACGAAGAAGGCGAAGGCGAAGAGGGCGAAGCAGTGGAAACTGCTGAAGCATAAGCCATCCGCCCTTGCGGGCTTGGATGCAAACGGGGTCCTTCGGGGCCCCGTTTTTCGTTTGACTTTTGCCCATCCCGCTGTCCCATTTCCGCCTGAGGGCAGGAGGAGACAGGCATGGCCGATTACGACATCGCCATTGCGGGCGCGGGCGCGGTTGGGATGAGCTGCGCGCTTTGGGCGCAGATGCGCGGACACCGGGTGCTGCTGGCCGACCCGGAACCGCCGGGATCGGGCACCAGCTATGGCAACGCCTGCACGCTGGCGACCTATGCCTGCCTGCCGGTCAATGATCCATCGGTGCTGTGGTCGCTGCCCAGTCTGATGTTTTCCAAGGACAGCCCGCTGTCGCTGTCTTATGCCCATGCATTGAAGAACCCGCGCTGGATGCTGTCCTTCCTGGCCAATTGCCGCGCTGCGCCGTCTCGGCGGATTGCCGGACATTTGGCGGATCTGCTGGCCCATGCCGATGCCGGGATCAATCCGCTGAT
>JBFOLS010000219.1:0-2360 GCA_040830225.1 Leisingera sp. | reverse complement strand
GTAAGCATCGGTCACATCCACATCCGCCCAGTCCGCAGCCGGCACACCCTCAAAGGCGGCGGCAAAGGCGCGGCGCATGATCCTGTGGCTGCCCTCCCAGATCACCAGGGGCGAGGCGCCGGGGCTGCTTTCATTGAGCGGGATGCCCAGCACCCAGGCGTGCGGCTCCTCCACCTTGCGGCGGCGGTGCTCGCCGTACATCTTCACCCCGTCCACATGCGCCGCATCACGTTTGACACGGTAGCGGAAGGCAGCCTCGCCCTCGCCTGGCCGCGGGCGCGGGTAGCCGGGAAAAACCGAGGACACCTGCGCCCGGTGCAATTCAGGGATAGGGCCGAGGTTCCGTGTAATGAACTCGGCAGGCAGGCCCGCAAGCGGCGGCCCGTCCGGCAAACGCCCTGCGGCATCATTCGGCAAGGCATCGACGCCGATGAACCAGGTGCGCTCGCACTGGAACCACTCGGCGCAGGCCGGATCCTCCAGCGCCAGGATCCCGTGCTGAAGTGCATTTGCCGCCCAGGCAGCGACCTGTGCGTCATGGCTGAACCTCACCCAGCCCTTGTCCTGAAACTGCTCGATCTGTTCCAGCATGACGTCCCCTTAATACCCGAAAGCCTTGCGCAGCATGTTGAGCGCAACCAGAACCAAAAACGCGCCGAACACCCGCTTCAGCGGCTTGGGGTCCATCGCATGCGCCAGCTTCACCCCCCAGGGCGCGGTGATCAGCGTCATCGCAATCACAATGAAAAAGGCCACAAGGTTGACCGCCCCGATGGTGAAGGGGGGCCGCGCCGCCGGGTCCACCTCCAAGAGCAGAAAGCCCGCGACCGAAGGCACCGCAATGATCACGCCAAACCCGGCGGCTGTCGCCACCGCCCGGTGCACCGCCACCCCGTGCAATGTCATCAGCGGCACGCCGAAACTGCCGCCGCCGATCCCCATCAGCACCGACAGGAAGCCAACCGCAGGGGACAGCGCCAGCCGCTTGCCGCCTTTGGGCATCGCCTCCGCCAGCCGCCACTCGGACCGCCCCAGTCCCAGGTAGCAGCCGATCACCAGCGCCAGCACGCCGAACACGCCCTGCAGCACCGTTGAGCGCAAGGAAGAGGCCGCCAGCACGCCAATGACTGCGCCAAACGCAATGCCAATGCCCCAGCTGCGCAGGATCTCCCAATCCACCGCGCCTTTTTTGTTGTGGCTCATGACTGAGCGCACCGAGGTCACAATGATTGTCGCCAGCGAGGTCGCCAGGCAGATCTGCATCAGTTGATCGCCGCCATACCCAAGAGTTTGGAAGGCATAGAAAAACGCGGGCACCAGAACGATGCCGCCGCCAACGCCCAAAAGCCCGGCCAGCACCCCTGCAAAGGCGCCGATCACCACCAGGAGCCCCGCCATCTGCATCAGCAGCGCAGGCTCCGGCCACAGGGCAGCTGTCAAGGCGGGATCAGTCATGCGGGGCACCTCGTGGCTTGGCTTTGCCGGCAAAGGGTTAGCCGCCGCCGCAGGCCAGCACAAGGCAATAGCGTGTGAGTCTGCTGCGTCAGGCCGCCGCCTGCCCCACCACCTGTGCCAATGCCTGTTCAACCAGCTCCGGCCCCGCGCCTGCACGGCAAGCGCCCTCAGACAGAGACCGCCGCCACAGCCGCGCCCCGGGCTTGCCGGCAAACAGCCCCAGCATATGCCGGGTGATCTGATTGAGTTTGGCGCCTTCGCTGAGGCGTGCCTCGATATAAGGCAGCATCTGCCGCACCGCCTCCGCCGGATCGCTGGCCGTGCCAGCGCCATAGATCTCCGGGTCGGCAGCACATAAGACGTCTGCAGGCTGGTGATAGGCCGCCCGCCCCACCATGACGCCATCCAGGCCCCGGTCCAGGTGCGCCTTGGCCTCCGCCAGCGTGGCAATCCCGCCATTGATCGAAATATGCAGGTCCGGGAACGCCGCCTTCATCCGGTGCACCAGATCATAATCCAAGGGCGGGATGTCCCGGTTTTCCTTGGGGGACAGCCCCTGCAGCCAGGCCTTGCGCGCGTGGATCGTCACCCGCTTGCAGCCCGCCGCGCGGATTTTCTCCAGGAAGTCCGGCAGCACCTCTTCCGGCTCCTGCTCGTCGACGCCAATGCGGCATTTGACAGTAACTTCAACTTCCACCGCTTCCCGCATGGCAGCAACACAATCGGCCACCAGCTCCGGCGTCTGCATCAGCACCGCGCCGAAGGCCCCGGACTGCACCCGGTCGCTGGGGCAGCCGCAGTTGAGGTTAATCTCGTCATAGCCCGCCTGCGCGCCCAAACGCGCGGCCTCTGCCAGTTCCTGCGGGTCGGAGCCGCCCAGCTGCAAGGCTACCGGGTGCTCCTCG
>JBFOLS010000218.1:0-6898 GCA_040830225.1 Leisingera sp. | reverse complement strand
GCTTTTTTAATCTCGGCGATCAGCCCGTAGCCGTCGCGGTTGGCCCGCATCAGGCTGTCCGCGAAACCGCGCACCGGAGAAGCATCGCGTGCTTCCGCCTCAACGGCCTCCAGCGGTTTCGCAGCCTTGTCTGCGGCCACTTCCTCGAGCTTGTAGGCCTTGATCTTGTCCAGCACGTTTTGGGTCATGCCAGTGCCTCCGTTCATGCGTTCCAGTTTATGGCAGTTTCACCGCGGGCGGCGAGCCAATTGTTCACTTTTGAGAAGGGCCGGGACCCGAAGAAACCGCGCCGCGCCGACAAGGGTGAGGGATGCGCGGTTTTCAGGATAAGGTGATCACCCGGTTTGATATGTTTTTCAAGCTTCTGCGCAGAATTTCCCCAGAGAATGTAAGCGGTGGGGCGTTCCGACGTGAGTTCCAGCACCTGATGTACCAGGTGGTGCCAGCCAAGAGTCTTGTGACCGTTGGCTTCGCCGCTAGGAACCGAAAGCGCTGTGTTCAGCAAAAGGACGCCCTGGCTGGCCCAGCCGCGTAAGTCCGCGTTCGGGCGGACAACACCAATGTCGGATTCCAGTTCTTTGTAAATGTTGGACAAAGAGCGGGGAAAGGGGCGAACGTCGGGTTCCGCCGAAAAGGCAAACCCGTGGGCGTGACCGGGTGTTGGGTAGGGGTCCTGGCCGAGGATAACCACGCGCACGGCCTCGGGCTGTGTCCGTTCAAGGGCTGCAAATCGCTGGTGATCGGGCGGCAGGATTTCTCGGGCGTCCTCCTGCAGCGCAGACTGAATCTCAGGCCATTTTCCGGTAAAGAATGGCAGGCTGGACCAAGCGCCCAGCCCGGAAGGAAGATCAGTCATGCGGCGGACGTGATCCGTGCCAGTGCATCGACCTTGGCTTTTGCCGCGCCGCTATCAATGGATTCCGCAGCTTGCGCAACGCCTTCCTTAAGATCCGAAGCCTTGCCGGCAACCACAAGTGCAGCTGCTGCGTTCAGCAGCACTGCATCACGGTAGGCCGAGGGGGTGCCCTGCAGAAGAACCCGGAACGCCATTGCATTTTCCTCGGGTGTTCCACCGACGATCATGTCGAAGGGATGAACCGGCAGGCCCGCGTCTTCGGGGTGAAGCTCTACGTCACGGACTTCACCATCTTCCTCAAGCGCGGAAACCCAGCTAACGCCGGTGATCGTAAGCTCGTCGGTGCCATCTGAACCATGCACCAGCCAGGCGCGCTCAGAGCCCAGCGCCTTGAGTGTCTCTGCCATTGGCCGGATCATCTCGCGGCTGAAGGCGCCGGTCAGCTGCCGCTTGACACCGGCCGGGTTGGTAAGAGGGCCGAGGATGTTGAAGATGGTGCGTGTGCCTAATTCCTGCCGGGTTGGCATGACATGGGCCACGGCGGGGTGATGCATAGGCGCCATCATGAAACCGATTCCGGCCTCATTGATCGCCTTTTCAACCACTTCCGGGCCAACCATCACGTTGATTCCCATTTGGGACTGCATGTCTGCAGTGCCGGACTTGGAGCTGAGATTTCGGTTGCCGTGTTTGGCAACAACAACCCCGGCACCAGCCACAACAAAGGCAGTGGCGGTGGAGATGTTCAGGGTGTTCTTGCCGTCACCGCCCGTGCCGACGATGTCCATGGCGCCTGCCGGTGCCTTGACCGGGTTGCATTTGGCGCGCATCACCGCAGCTGCTGCGGCAAATTCGTCCACGCTTTCGCCGCGGGTGCGCATGGCCATCAGAAGGCCGCCGATCTGGCTTGGGGTGGCTTCGCCCTCAAACAGCAGGGTGAATGCGGCTTCCGCTTCTTCACGGGTGAGCGAGCGTTCGGCGGCGGCTCCGATAAGCGGCTTCAGCTGGTCGCTCATGCGGGCACCTTCATGACATCGAGGAAATTCTTCAGCAGTGCGTGGCCGTGCTCGGAGGCTATGGATTCCGGATGGAATTGGACGCCGTGGATCGGCAGTTCCTTGTGCTGCAGGCCCATGATGGTGCCATCCTCCAGCTCGGCGGTGATTTCCAGGCAATCCGGCAGGCTTTCGCGCTCAACCACCAGTGAATGGTAGCGGGTTGCGTCAAATGGCGACGGCAAGCCCTTGAAAACACCGGTATCCTTGTGGTGCATTTTGCCCATTTTACCATGCACGATCTCGTGGCAGCGGATTACCTTGCCGCCAAAAGCCTGACCAATGGTCTGATGGCCGAGACAAACCCCCATCAGCGGCGTGCGGGTTTCGGCGGCGGCTTCGGTAAGAGCCAGGCAGATGCCGGCCTGATCCGGGTCGCAGGGGCCGGGCGACAGCAGGATGCCGGAGGGCTTCATCGCCATAGCTTCCTGGACGTTGATGGCATCGTTGCGGTGCACTTCCATTTCCGCACCCAGCTCGCCCAGATAATGGACGAGGTTGTAGGTAAAGGAATCATAGTTGTCGATCAGCAGCAGCATCGTAGCGGGCTCTTTTAAGGGTGGCGGGCAGGGTGCACGCCGCAGTATAGTGGTCGAAACATACATGTTCAGGGATACGGGGCAGCGTCAAGGGCAGGAGAGGCAATTGCACGGGACGCGCTGCAAAAGGCGGCGCTCCGGCAGGCCGATGAGACGCAGCACGGCAGACAGGAATTGAGAGGCAAAACAGGCATGCGTGGATTTCTGGGCGGCGTGAGTGTCGGGGCGTTGCTGGCCGCTGGCGGGCTTGCGATGTTGTCATTGTCAGTTCCTATGTCTCCGCCGGAACAGGTCACCGCTGCGGATCCGGCGGACGAAGCTGCTCCGGCCGCGCCGCGCCCGGTTCAGCAGGACCCGGGTGCAGCTCCTGAGAAGCCGAATGGCGGCGGTGAAACAGCCGAAGTTCCTGATGGCAGCCCGGCGCGCGACGCGGATCTGGCCGAAGCTCAGCCGGTAACCCCTGCCACTGCAGAAGGTTCGGATGATCTGAGCGCCCTGGCCGGAATGGATACGATGCCTGCGGACAAGCCGAAGATCGGGCTGGCCGAGGAGACGTGGGCAAACGGCGGACCGGAATCCGCTGAGGCCCCCAGCCTTGCGCAGGGCGGCGGCGAAAGCCTGCCCAAGGCCATGCAGCCGGCGGTCCCCGAAGCTCCACTTTCTGAAAGTGCTGTCGTGGCGGCAACCGAACCTGCGCCTGCCCCTGTTGAAAGTGCAAGCGGGTCAGAGGCGTCACTTCCCGAGGAAACCGGGCAAGCGGCTATTGAGCCAGAAGCCGCGGATTCGTCTGTTGCCTGGCCCCCTGAAGTGGGCAGTGCGCCCCAGGCGGTGACACTGCCTGTTATCAGTGCCGCCCCTGCTTTGCCCGCTGTGACGGGCAGTGATTCAGGGGAGAGCACGGAACCCGGTTCGGAAAGTGCTGCCACTGAACCCGGTGCGGAGCCTGAGGAACAGGAGGCGCTTGCTCCAAGGATCGGTACCCCCGTCGTTCCACTGACCGAACGGGACAACGACAGCGAGGTTGCAAGCCGGAACGGTGTGGTAACTGAGAACCCCTTCGCCAGTTTTGCGGAGCCTTTTGATAATCCGGAAGGCCGTCCGCTGATGTCAATCGTTCTGATTGATGATGCGGGTGCCGTTGGTGCCGAGGCACTGGCCGAGTTCCCTTACCCCTTGAGCTTTGCCATCGACCCAGAAGATCCTGAAGCCGCAGTGAAAATGGCTGCGCGCCGCTCTGCCGGATTTGAGGTTCTGATGCTGGTGGACCTGCCGCGCAGCGCTTCGCCGCAAGAAGCGGAAACGGCGCTGGAAGTCTGGCGGGGCAAGCTGCCCGAAGCCGTTGCGTTTTTGGAAGGCGTCGAGACCGGCGTGCAGGGCAACCGGCCGCTGGCGGATCAGGTTTCGGCATTGGCAGCCACGGTAGGTTTCGGTCTGGTAACCCAGAACAGCGGCCTCAATACGGTTCAGAAGCTGGCGCTGCGAGACGGCGTTCCTGCGGGTGTGGTGTTCCGTGATTTCGATGGTGCGGGGCAGGACCCGCGGGCGATCCGGCGGTTCCTGGATCAAGCGGCGTTCCGGGCCGGCCAGGAAGGCGCCGTCATCATGCTGGGACGGCTGCGACCCGACACAATTTCTGCGCTGCTGGTATGGGGGCTGCAGGACCGGGCAGCCCGCGTCGCACTGGCGCCGGTTTCCGCCAGCCTGGTGGCGAAACTGCCCAAATAGCAAAGGCGCCCTGCACGGGCGCCTTGCCTCCGGCAGGGGTAGTGAGCACCAGAAAGAAGCTGGTGCACCCCGCCCTTTTTATCCTTCAGCGGTTGCCGTTGCCGGTGAAGCGGGCGGCATCGGCTGCAGCGCGGCGGATGGCGTTGGATTTATGGACGGTCTCCATGTATTCCGCCTCTGGATCGCTGTCGTAGACAACACCGCCGCCGGCCTGAATGTAGAGGTTCTGGTCCTTGACGATGGCAGTGCGCAGGGCGATGCACATGTCCATGTCGCCGCCCGCCGAAAAATAGCCGACGCCGCCGCCATAGATGCCGCGTTTTTCCGGCTCCAGTTCGTCGATGATTTCCATCGCGCGCACCTTGGGGGCGCCGGAGACGGTGCCTGCGGGCATGCCGGCAAAGAAGGCATCCAGCGCGTCCTTGTCGTCAGCCAGTTCACCCACGACGTTGGAGACGATGTGCATGACGTGGCTGTAGCGCTCGATAATGAATTTTTCGGTCGGGCGCACAGTTCCGATCTTGGCGACACGGCCGGTGTCATTGCGGCCCAGATCCAACAGCATTAGGTGTTCTGCCAGCTCTTTCTTGTCGGCCAGCAGATCCGCTTCCAGCGCCTTGTCTTCTTCAGGTGTGGCACCGCGGGGACGGGTGCCGGCGATTGGGCGGATGGTGACCTCCTGTCCGAAGACCCGGACCAGGATTTCAGGGGAAGCGCCCACCACCTGGAAGCCGCCGAAGTTGAAGTAGAACATGAAGGGCGACGGGTTGGTGCGGCGCAGCGACCGGTAGAGGGCAAAGGGCGGTTCGCGGAATTCCTGGGTCCAGCGCTGAGCAGGCACAACCTGGAAAATGTCGCCAGCGCGGATGTAATCCTTGGCCTTCTCAACCGCCGCCTTGTAGCCGTCCTTGGTGAAATTCGACACCGGCGGTGCTACCTCATGGGCATCGCCGAGGTCGCGGCTTTCGGCGGGCATGGCGCGTTCCAGATCGCGGACCGCGTCCATGACACGTTCGGCGGCCTGGGCATAAGCTGCCTTGGCAGTTTGGCGGTCGGAGGACCAGACGGGGGAAACCACGGTCACCTCGCCTTTGACCCCGTCTAGAACAGCGATCACCGAGGGACGCAGCATCAGCGCGTCGGGCAGGCCCAGCGGATCCGGGTTCACATCGGGTAGGTGTTCGACCAGCCGGATCATGTCATAGCCGAGGTATCCGAAAAGGCCGGCGGCGGCCTGGGGCAGATCATCGGGCAGATCGATGCGGCTTTCGGCTATCAGTGCCCGCAAGTTGTCCATCGGGTTGCCGCTTTGCGGGGTGAAGTTCTCGGCGTCGAACCGGGCCGACCGGTTCAGCGAGGACTGCTCCCCGTGGCAGCGCCAGACCAAGTCGGGCTTCATGCCGATGATCGAGTAGCGTCCGCGAACTTCACCGCCGGTAACGGATTCCAGCATGAAGGCGTCCTTCTGAGCGCCCGTGAGCTTGAGCATCAGGGAAACCGGCGTGTCGAGGTCAGCAGCAAGGCGGGTGTAGACGACCTGGTTTTCACCGGCCTCGTAGGCCTTGGAGAAACTGTCGATATCGGGGGTCAGGGCCATGGGTGCTTGCCTTGATTACTGGAAATTCGCATGCGCTGCGTTCAGCGCCTGCTGGTCGATACGCGGTTCAGCGCGGTTTTGCACGTCCTGAACGTAAGCCTGGAACAGTGCCTGGGCCAAAGTTTGGTCCATCTGGGTCTGCAGGGCCTGGGTCAGAAGCTTCATGTCGTCGGTTTCCGCAGGCGCCAGAATGGCATCAAGGCGGACGATGACGGCGGATTCTGCATCCTGGACAAGGCTGAAGCTGCCTTCGGTCATTTCAAACACCCGGGTGACCAGATCTGCAGGAACAGTATCAATGTAGGCAGTGCGGGTCAGGCCTGTCTCGGTTTTGACGTCAGCCTCCCCGGCAAAGGCGCCGGCGGCTTCGGCTTGTGCCAAAAGGGCTTCGCCCTGATCGCGCAGCGCGTTGGCCAAACGGTCAGCCTGCCAGCCAGCAAGGACTTTTTCCTTGGCCTCGGTGAAGGGTTCCGGGCGCTCGGGCAGGGTTTCATCCAGACGCAGAGCAAAGAGACTGCCGTCGTCCAGGAATTCTACCGCCGGGAAGTCTTCGCCTGTTACTGCGACAGCAGCTGCGCGGAAGCCTTCATAGGCCGCGATGCCGTCGCTGGCTTCATCAGTCCAATTGATTTGGGCAAGTTCCAGCCCGCTTTCAGTCGCAAGTTCTTCGAGTGTGGCGCCGCCTGCCAGCATGTCGTCAATGTCTTCGGCTTGGGCTTCCACCAGGCGGCGGGCGCGGTCAGCGGCAAGCTCATCGCGCAGTTCCGGCTCGGCCTGTTCAAAGGTGGTGATCTGTGCCTCCAGGCGGCCGTTGATGCGGTACAGAGCCGGGCCGAGATCGGAGGGCAGGGGGCCTGCCACATCGCCGACCTGGGCGGCAAAGATATCGGTTCCAGCAGCCCCCAGGTCACCCATGGTGACATCCCCGAGGTCGATGTCTTGCAAAGCGAGGCCGCGGGCATCCACCAGGCTTTCAAACGTTGCGCCGCCGGTCTCCAGCTGTGCCTTGGCACTTGCAGCGGCTTCCTGGTCGGAAAACACCAGGCGTTCGACGAGACGGCGCTCGGGCACCTGGTATTGGCTGGAGCGGTCTTCAAACAGCTGGCGCAACGCGGTTTCGTCGATT
>JBFOLS010000217.1:0-3704 GCA_040830225.1 Leisingera sp. | reverse complement strand
GCAAGACAAAGGGATACGCGCCTGCATCCCCGGCCGGAAGCAGCGCCAGACCCCGGTCAAATATGACAAGCGCCGGTACAAGCGGCGAAACCGGATCGAGATCATGTTCGGCAGGCTCAAGGACTGGAGGCGCGTCGCGACTCGCTATGACCGCTGTCCCAAGGCATTCCTCTCGGCCATCGCACTCGCAGCTATCGTCATCTATTGGTTATGAATCTTGAGCCTAAAGGGTAAAATCTAGCGGCGTAAAAATCATACCTCAAAAATACCACGTCGAAATTGTGGATGGCCCGCCTCAGTCCCAAGCCACCTCTAATACAAGCTTTCGTTTTCTTGGCCAATTTCACCTCAGCTTTAAAGCAGGGCATTTGAGCCTACAGCATCAATGATCTCGATGAGGATGTTGCCCGGGAAACCCGGAAAACCTGCGCGATGCCTGCCGCCGATACTCGTACGTGGAGAAAGGGCGGAAAGCAGACCTTCGCTGCGGTATAGACAAACGACGATAGAGCGGGAGATAGCTGACTATCGCCAAACCAGCCTCTGCTATCTTGCGCGGGCTTTAGTTGCACTTACCTCTGAGCTCTGTTGCCGTTTGCAGAAGAACAAAGCGGTCCCTAAATTCCTGGCCCGGATCCTTCAGCGCGCCGCAGCCAGAACCTCAACCTCGACCTTGAACTCCGGCCTAGTGAAGCCGGATACAATCAGCAGCGTTGAGCTTGGCAGCCTTTCCGCCTCGCCGATAAACTCGTCGCGGGCGCGCATGTAGGCGGTGAAAAACTCACGATCCGTGACGTAGGCGGAGATGTGCGCGACATCACTGGCAGTCATGCCGCTTTCCCCTAGGATGCGGGTGATACTTTCGAAGCAGATCACGGCTTGGGAATAGGCGTCTTCGGGGATGCTGTCATCGGGGCGAATCCCCAGCTGGCCGGAGGTTTGCACCAGCCTCCACCCAGCCGGGATTTCAACGCCATGGGCATAGCGGCCAAATGGTTTTCTCACCCCGCCCGGGCTCAAAGCTTTCATTTTACTCACCTTTTTTGGGGCCGCTTTTAGCCTTGCCAGTTGCTGGATTGTCTGCAAGCCTTAATGCACATCTCTGGCACAGATCGCATCTAAGGGCCACGCAACACTGTTTTCGTCAAGGAGGGCGAAGATATGACGCGTGTCCAATTGGTGCGTCACGGAGATGAGCCGGCCGATGACAGGGTGGTTTCCTGGCTGACAGCGGCCGGGTATGAGATCGACAGCCGCAAGCCATTTGCCGGCGATCTTCTGGGTGATCCCGGAGATTATCTTGCTGGCACGGTGATCTATGGCGGGCTGTACAATGTTTACGAGACCGGCAAGCATCCTTTCCTGAGGGAGGAATACCGCTGGATCGAGGCTTGCCTCGACGCTGATGTCCCGATGCTGGGTATTTGCCAGGGGGCCCAGATGATTGCCTACCACCTGGGCGCCTGGGCAGGTCCGCGCGAGGATGAGACTTTTGAGTTCGGGTATTACCCCATAGAGCCCTCAGGCGACGCCTCAGGTTTCCTTGATGCGCGGCTTTGGTTCACTCAGGCGCATTTCCACACCTTTGACCTGCCGGAAGGAGCTGTCCGCCTCGCAGGCAACGGCAATTATAAAAACCAGGCCTTCCGCTGGGGCGAAAAGGTCTTTGGCTTTCAATTCCACCCCGAAGTGACGATTGAAGGGTTCCGCCGCTGGCAGAAACAGAAGTGGAATGTCTACGGCCGGCCGGGGGTTCAGACGCCTGAAGAACAGACCCGGCTTATGCATATGCATGACGCCGCACAGGCAGATTGGTTCTATGGCTTCCTGGAAAACCTGTTCGGGAGGGCGCAATGACCCTGCAAGGCTACTGGGCGGATCAGAAAGCGCCGGTGTTCCGCAATTTGCCGGAGGACTTGGTGGCAGTGCTGCCCATCGGTGCCATCGAACAGCACGGGCCGCATTTGCCGCTGTCAGTCGACCGCGATCTGGCCGCGGAGGTGGCTGCGCGCAGCCTTCGCTGTCTTACGGAGAAGCAGAATGTGCTTGTGCTGCCCGTGCTGCCAATCACCAAGAGCGGTGAGCATGACCGGCACCCTGGAACGCTCAGCCTGTCGGCGGAGACGCTGCTGGCCATGCTCAGGGATATCGGGGCCTCAATCGCGCGGACGGGCGTCGGCCGGCTGGTGCTGCTGAACGGTCACGGCGGCAATGCCGCGGTTCTGGATATTGCTGCCAGGGATCTGCGTATCGTCCAGGGGATGACCGTGGCGGCCTGTTCGTGGTTTGGTTTTGCGGATCTGGACGGGATGATCCCTGCAGACGTGATGGCGGTGGATCTGCATGCCGGCGACATAGAAACATCGGCCATGCTCGCTGCGCGCGGGGAACTGGTGGATATGGACCGGGCCAAGAACTTCGAGCCCGAAATCCGGGCCTGGCAGCAGTCGAACCGCTTCACAGGGCTCACCGGAGAGCCGGCCCGGCCCGGGTGGATAATCGACGATTTGAATGACGACGGTGCTTGCGGTGATGCTTCGGCGGCAACGGCAGAGAAAGGCGAACGGTTGCTGGCCTCGGCGGCAGCGAATTTCGCGCTGTTCCTGGACGAGTTCTCACGCTTCAGACTGAAAGGCGGCTCATGACCAGGGCCCTTGCAGCAGATTCCGTTCTTCGGAATGTGAAGGTTCCCTTGTCGCTTCTGGCGCGGCCCGACAGTTTCGGCGGCCGGCGTGATCAGGACTGCCTGTTCGGTGATCTGGTATTCCGTGGCGGCAAAGCGGTTGGGATGACGTCAGGCACGGCACCTGAAGCGTCGGTGCGCATGGTGCTGCCGCGTCTTACAGAATGCCATGTGCACCTGGATAAATGCCATACGATCAGCCGTATGGAGGGCGTCGGAGGCGATCTTCGCGCTGCCATCGAAGCGCAGGCCGCTGACCGCCGGCACTGGACCGCGGAAGACATCCGCACGCGGGCCACGCGCGGGCTGGACGAACTGATTGGAGCAGGCTGCGGAACAATCCGAAGCCATGTGGATTGGGGGGACGCGGCATCGCGGCTGGCCCCT
The DNA here is from genome assembly GCA_040830225.1 of Leisingera sp. Classification (GTDB taxonomy): domain Bacteria; phylum Pseudomonadota; class Alphaproteobacteria; order Rhodobacterales; family Rhodobacteraceae; genus Leisingera. Next base: position 634 of record JBFOLS010000217.1, on the reverse strand, counting down.
TCCGCTTCCTGGCCGGTGTTGTCCGAACTGGCCCGGGATTATAGCAGCCGTGTTGCGGTACAGCTGGCGCCCTTGACCGGTGCGGACGATTTGGCGGACCGCGAAGCAGCCCATGCCATTGCGCGGCAGATTGCGGCTGCAGGCGGCGTTCTGGGTGTTTTTGTTCTGGACCAGCCCGGACGCCGGGAGGGCATCCGTAATGCTTTCGATGCTGCCGAAAAATACGGGCTGGCGCTGGATTTCCATGTGGATGAGGGGCTTGCCCCGGAACTTGGCGGGCTGGAGATCATCGCCGAAGAGGCGGTTGAAATCGGATTTCAGGGACCGGTGCTGTGCGGACACGCCTGCAGCCTGATGAACCTGAAGGCAGAAGCTCTGAAGCCGCTCGTGGAGAAACTGGCACGAGCCGGGATCTCGGTGGCCTGCCTGCCGTCTTCAAACCTTTACCTTCAGGGCCGCACCGGCGGCACACCGGACCGCCGCGGGCTGACCCGGGTGCGCGAGCTTCTCGGCGCAGGTGTGCGGGTGCTGGCCGGCACAGACAATGTGCGCGACGCTTTCTGCCCGCTGGGCCGTCATGATCCGCTTCATTCCTTGGCCCTGACAGCGCTGGCGGCGCACCTTGACCCTCCCT
>JBFOLS010000216.1:0-4455 GCA_040830225.1 Leisingera sp. | reverse complement strand
GAGAACCCCCTCTGTGATCGAGATCCAGTATTCGTCCGAGGTCCAGGCCGCCAAAGCCGAGGGCCGCGCCATAGTTGCGCTGGAAAGCACCATCATCACCCACGGAATGCCCTACCCTCAGAATGTCGAGGTCGCCGCCCAGGTGGAACAGGACGTTCGCGAAGCTGGCGCCGTGCCTGCCACTATGGCTGTGATGAATGGCGTATTGCATGTGGGGCTGGAGCCCGACCAGTTGCAAACGCTTGGCCAAGCCAAAGGCGTTGCCAAGATCTCCCGCGCCGACATGCCTGCCTGCATCGCGACCGGAGGCACCGGGGCCACCACGGTTGCCGCCACCATGATTGCCGCCCGTCTGGCCGGTATCAGCGTCTTTGCAACCGGCGGCATTGGCGGCGTTCATAACGGGGCCGAGACCACCTTCGACATTTCCGCCGACCTGCTTGAACTGGCACAGACACCGGTCACCGTTGTCGCGGCTGGAGCAAAAGCGATCCTCGACCTGCCCAAAACGCTGGAAGTTCTGGAGACCCAGGGCGTGCCGGTGATCGCCTACGGCCAGGACAGCTTCCCTGCCTTCTGGTCGGCGCAGTCAGAGCTGAAAGCCCCCCTGCGGATGGATGACCCTGCTCAGATCGCCCGCGCCCATGCCACCCGTCAGGCAATGGGCCTGCCCGGCGGCCAGCTGATCGCAAACCCGATCCCGGCAAACGCGCAGATCGCCGCCGAGGACCTTGTCCCGGTGATCGCTCAGGCCCAATCGGAGGCTGATGCACAGGGCGTGACAGGCAAAGATGTGACCCCATTCCTCTTGCGCCGCATCTTCGAGCTTACCGAAGGCCGTTCACTTACCGCCAACATCGCTTTGGTGCGCAATAACGCCCGGCTCGCGGCAAAGATCGCACAGGAACTGAACAAACTGACACAATGACTTGATTTTCCGGGCCTATGCCATTGCTTGGCCTGGCATCAGTGCCTAGGTTCCACCCGGAATTTCCGCAAAAAGCAGACCGATGACCACGCCTTTCGACGAAGAACCACACCGCCGCCCCGGGTTGTTTGCCAGCCTGCGCGCCTCTTTCTTTACCGGCATCGTCGTCATCGCGCCGGTGGGGCTGACCATTTGGCTCTTATGGTCGGTGATGGGCTGGATCGACAGCGTGGTCTTACCGCTGGTGCCCACGACCTTCCGCCCCGAGCAGTATATCGGCATCAACCTGCGCGGCGTCGGGCTGATCATCTTCCTGCTGTTCACCATCGTGGTCGGCTGGATCGCCAAAGGGATTCTTGGCCGCTCGCTGATCAGTTTTGCCGAAAGCCTGGTGGACCGGATGCCGGTGGTGCGCACGGTCTATTCCGGCATCAAGCAGATCTCGGAAACCGTCTTTGCCCAGTCCGAACGCAGTTTCGAAAAAGCCTGCCTGGTGCAATACCCGCGCAAAGGCATCTGGGCGATCGGTTTCATTTCCACCACGGCCAAGGGTGAGATTTCCGAGCGCGCCGAGACCAGCGGCGGGCTGGTCAGCGTGTTCCTCCCGACCACACCGAACCCGACGTCGGGTTTCCTGCTGTTCGTTCCGGAAGAAGATGTGATTGAACTGGAAATGTCGGTAGAGGATTCCGCAAAGCTGGTGATTTCGGCCGGCCTGGTCTACCCGAACCCCAAGGATCCGACCCAGCCGCCGGTGATGGGCAAGTAGACCCTCAGCTGAACATGGCTGGCAGGTCCACAGAAGACCGCACTCCCAGGTTTTTCCTGTCCTGTTCCAGAAAACGCTCGGCGGCCTCTCGTCCCGCTGCCTTGAGCCGTGCCAGGATCTGCGGCACAGGGATCAGCTTGGTAGTCACCGACAGCTGCGTCATAAGCGCATCATCAGCGATCATGTGCACCCGCACCTGCTTCATCCGTCCGGGCTCCAAGGTTCCATCTTCCAGCAGACGCTGAACAAAGGAGATTGCCCTGAGCTCGCGCAGCAGAGAGGAGTTGAAGCTGATCTCGTTCACCCGGTTGCGGATCTGCTGCGGTGTCTTCGGAATCTCGTCCCGCTCAAGGGGATTGATGTTCACGACCACCACATCGCCCGGCAAACCTTCGCGGAACAGCGGAAACAGTGCAGGGTTGCCGGTAAAGCCGCCGTCCCAATAGGCTTCCAGCCGCCCGGTCTCCGGATCCTTGATCTCTACCGCCTGGAACAGGTCCGGCAGGCAGGCCGAGGCCAGAACCGCATCGGTGCTGATCTCAGTTCCCTCAAATACCCTGATCTTGCCCGTGCGCACGCAGGTGGCGCAAATGAACAGTTCCGGCCCCGCCCCGGCGCAGACATCGTCAAAACAGAGTTGTGCCACCACGTCGCGCAGCGGGTTCTTGTAGAAAGGGCCATAGTGATAGGGCGAAATAACCTGCCCCATGGTTTCCATCGGCGAAAACGGCATCATCGCCTCCATCGCACCGGCCCAGGCGACGGCATCCAGTTGCGTCAGCCAGTTGGCAAAACGCATGTCTCCCACCGCGCCCATCCGCTGCCACAAGCCGTCCAGCGCCTCCCTGGCGCCGTCGCGGCCGCATTGCACCATGCCGGACTTGAAGGCAGCCCCGTTCAGAGCCCCGGCAGAGGTGCCAGTGATCGCTGCCACTTCGACGTCTTCGTCCTCCAGCAGCCTGTCGAGCACACCCCAGGTAAACGCCCCGTGCGCGCCCCCGCCCTGCAGAGCCAGATTAATCCGTTTCACCACAATGCACCTGCCAATTTCACCTTTGTTAAAATACTCCTGGGGTGAATTGCCCCGCAGGGGCCAGAGGGGGCCGGCCCCCTCCGGCCTGCATGTCAGAAGGCTTACAACGCAGTCCAGCCGCCATCGACGCTAAGCGTGGTGCCGGTAATTTGCGCTGCAGCATCCGAGCACAGGAACACCGCGGTGCCGCCCAGTTGCTCCACCGTGGCAAATTCCCGGCTCGGCTGCCGTTCCAGCATTACCTTCTTGATCACGTCTTCCCGGCCCATGCCGTACTTTTCCATGGTGTCAGGAATTTGCGCCTCGACCAGCGGCGTCAAAACATACCCCGGGCAGATCGCATTACAGGTGATCGGCTCTTCGGCAGTTTCCAGCGCCACCGTCTTGGTCATCCCTACGACCCCGTGTTTGGCCGCCACATAGGCCGCCTTGTAGGGCGAGGCCGTCAGACCGTGCGCCGACGCAATGTTGACGATCCGCCCCCAGCCAGCCGCACGCATCTTGGGCAATGCCGCCGCCATGGTATGGAAGTTCGAGTTCATGTTGATCGCAATGATCGCGTCCCACTTGCTCTGGGGAAACTCGTCAATTGGCGCCACATGCTGGATGCCGGCGTTGTTCACCAGAATATCACAGGCCCCGGCCTTCTCGATCAGTGCCCGGCATTCTTCGCCGCTGGACATATCCGCCTGAATGTATTGGGCCTTGACGCTGAATTCACGGGCGACTGTTTCTGCCAGCGCGTGATCTTCCTCTCGGTCAGTGAACGAGTTAAGCACTACATTGGCGCCGGCGCGTGCAAGCTCGCGCGCAACGCCCAAGCCAATGCCGGAGTTTGACCCGGTGATAACGGCGGTCTTTCCATCCAAGGACATTCCTTCTTCCCCTCAGCTGACTGAAACTAGACGCACTGTGCCATGCTGCAGATGCAAAAGAAACGCGTAAGACTACGGAGAAGCGGCGCCTTAACGTAGGGGCATTTTCAGGTCACGGTGGAGCGGAACAGGCCAGAAAAAAACGCCCGCACAAGGCGGGCGTTAGTTATTGAGGCAGGTTTCATACAGGCAAGAAACCTATCGAGCAGTGATCCCTTTATAAGCAATTTCCGGCTTTCGTCCAAGCTAAAAGTTTGAAAAGACGAAAAAGCGCACGTAGCGTGCCGGAGCAAGAAAATAAGGGCAGAGCGGGATTGTTGGCAAAATGAGAAAAGAAAATTTCCAAAAACTCCGCTCGGCTCTAGCCGGAATCGTTTGTCTTTTCGGCACCAATTTCGCGCAAGCAGAATCAGCCCATGGCATAGCTATGTATGGCGACCCTGCCCTGCCACCGGATTTTGTGTCTCTGCCCTATGCCAACCCGGAAGCACCCAAGGGCGGGAAAGTCGTTTTCGGCAACACCGGCGGCTTTGACTCGCTGAACCCCTTCACCCTCAAAGGCACCGTTCCCTGGCAGCTCAGGTTCTGGAGTTATGAGAGCCTGATGGGCCGTTCCTGGGACGAGCCCTTCACGCTTTACGGGCTTTTAGCCGAATCGATTGAGGTCCCCGAGGACAGATCCTGGGTGGAATTCACCCTGCGGGAAGAAGCCCGATTCTCCGATGGCACCCCGGTCACCATCGACGATGTGATCTGGTCATATGAAATTCTCGGTACCAAGGGCCACCCCCGCTACCGCGGATTTTGGAGCAAAGTCGGGGAGATCGAACAAACCGGCCCGCGCAGCCTG
>JBFOLS010000215.1:0-3202 GCA_040830225.1 Leisingera sp. | reverse complement strand
TCAGGCTGGGCGATGAAGGGCAACGGTGGATGCTGATGCCGCCGCAGGAGTATTGTGAACACCCGTTGGCCGTGCCGCATTTTGCCGAGCGGCTGCGTGAGTACATGGCCGTTCGGTCAGGCTGAATTCGAGGCTAAAAGAAAGATCCCCCGCTGGTTGGCGGGGGGAAGGTGACGGACCTCAGGAAGAAAAGCCCGTCTGGGGAGTGTCTCAAGTCCTAGAGTCGCGCAGCTTTCGGCGTTTCGCAAAGTTCCCGAGGATCGGGAGGAGATGCGAAACCGCGCGGTGTGCTTTTGAGGGCACAGGACAATTTGGCGCAGACTGCCTAACCCAATCTGGTTTCATGAGTGAAAAGAGAGGGTTGACGTAGCGTCACTATACTTTTGCACCCTGGTCAGAGGTGTCGGCGTATGCTTGGCGAAAAGATTTATTTCCGCCTAATTTTTAGGCAAAAGGCTGCCCGCGCCGCTCGCAACGCAGGCAAACCGGTCTTTTGTGGCGTATTGCTGTGGATCGTTCTGTTGTGCTCAGGCGCTGGCGAGTTCAGCCAGGATAGCTTCCGCTGCGGTGCGGGGGCTTTCCGCCTGCCAGATGGGGCGGCCGACAACGATATGGTCGGCGCCATCAGAAATCGCAGAGGCAGGAGTGGCAACACGCTTTTGATCGCCGAGGTCGGCGCCTGCAGGGCGCACGCCAGGAGTGACGATCAGCTTGCCCGCCGCTTCGGGAAGGGCGCGGATCAAGGCGGCTTCCTGCGGGCTGGCGATCACCCCGTCGGCGCCGGCGGCAAAGGCGTTGCCAGCACGCTCCAGCACCAGATCCCGTACTTCTCCTTCCTTGATCAGCGCGCCGTCCAGGTCCTGGCGGTCAAGCGAGGTGAGGATGGTGACGGCTAGGATCTTGAGATCCTTGCCCGCGGCGCCTTCTTTGGCGGCGCGTACAACGTAGGGGTCGCCGTGCACAGTGAGAAAGTCGAGGTCGAACTGCGCCAGGCCGCGCACGGCGTTTTCCACGGTGGCGCCGATGTCGAACAGTTTCATGTCGAGGAAAATACGCTTGCCATGTTCCTGTTTCAGCTCATTAGCCAGTGCCAGCCCGCCGCCGGTCAGCATGCCGAGGCCGATTTTGTAGAAGGAGACCGCATCGCCCAATTGTTCGGCGAGCTTTAATCCCGCCAGCGCGTTGGGAACATCCATGGCAACAATCAGGCGGTCGTCGGCGCGCGGGGCTTGGGTCATGGGGAAGTCCTCGTGTGGCTGGCAGGTTTGGCGTGAAACTGGCGTTTCATACGCGGCGCGGCGTCCATCGGCAAGATGCGGAAAGGGGAGACTCCCGCATCTGAAGATACTCCTGGCGGGGCCTATTGCAGATTTTGGGTCCGGCACCGTGCTGGCCGGCGGCGCGGCTGCACTTGGGGCTGCCGGGGCAAGTTGACTGAAGTCAGGGAAATGCTCATCTTTTCGGTGTTCAATGACCTTGAAGCGGGGGCTTTGCTTCCCACATTGAAGTGTGAGGCCCGGACCGGGGCGTGCCGCAAAGCGGGCGCTGCCAAACCACAGGGCGCTTGAAAAAGGAGAGCAAGATGGACTTGAACAAGTTCACGGAGCGTGCACGTGGTTTCGTGCAGGCGGCGCAGACCATTGCGATGCGAGAGGGGCACCAGAGGCTGGTGCCGGAGCATATTCTGAAAGCATTGATGGACGACGATCAGGGGCTGGCGAGCAACCTGATCTCCCGCGCTGGAGGTGTGCCTGCGCGTGTGGCTGAGGCTGTCGAGGCAGCCGTTGCCAAGCAGCCCAAGGTGAGCGGCGACGCAGCGCAGATCTATCTGGACGGCCAGACCGCCAAGGTGATGGATGAGGCCGCGAAGATCGCCGAGAAGGCAGGCGACAGCTTTGTGCCGGTGGAACGCCTGCTGATGGCGCTCTGCATGGTAAAGTCCAAGGCAAAGGATGCCCTGGAAGCAGGCGACGTTTCCGCACAGAAGCTGAATGAGGCGATTAATGATATCCGCAAGGGGCGGACGGCCGACTCAGCGACCGCCGAGGAAGGCTATGACGCGTTGAAGAAATATGCCCGTGACCTGACAGAGGCGGCGCGCGAAGGCAAGATCGACCCGATCATCGGCCGTGACGAGGAAATCCGCCGCTCAATGCAGGTGTTGTCGCGCCGGACCAAGAACAATCCGGTCCTGATCGGCGAGCCGGGGGTGGGTAAGACTGCGATTGCCGAAGGCATGGCGCTGCGCATTGTGAATGGCGATGTGCCCGAATCCCTGCGCGACAAGCAGCTGCTGTCGCTCGACATGGGGGCGCTGATTGCCGGCGCAAAATACCGGGGTGAATTTGAAGAGCGGCTGAAGGCGGTTCTGACCGAGGTAACCGAGGCCGCGGGCGAAATCATCCTGTTCATTGATGAGATGCACACGCTGGTCGGTGCGGGTAAGTCCGACGGCGCCATGGATGCGGCTAATTTGATCAAGCCGGCCCTGGCGCGCGGTGAGCTGCACTGCGTCGGCGCTACCACGCTGGATGAGTACCGCAAATACGTCGAGAAAGACGCCGCCTTGGCCCGCCGGTTCCAGCCTGTGATGGTGACGGAGCCGACGGTGGAGGACACTGTTTCGATCCTGCGCGGCATCAAGGAGAAATATGAGCTGCACCACGGGGTGCGCATCGCCGATGCGGCGCTGGTCTCGGCGGCGACGCTGTCTAACCGCTATATCACTGACCGTTTCCTGCCGGACAAGGCGATCGACCTGGTCGATGAGGCCGCGAGCCGCTTACGGATGCAGGTGGACAGCAAGCCTGAGGCGCTGGATGCGCTGGACCGGCAGATCCTGCAGATGCAGATCGAGGAAGAAGCGCTGAAGCTGGAGGATGATGCGGCCTCCAAGGACCGGTTGGAAAAACTGCAGAAGGAACTGTCGGACCTGCAGGAGCAATCCGCCGAGATGACCGCGCAATGGCAGTCGGAACGGGACAAGCTGGCCTCGGCCCGCGACCTGAAGGAACAGCTGGACCGTGCCCGTGCTGACTTGGAGATCGCCAAGCGGGAAGGTAACCTGGCCAAGGCTGGCGAGCTGTCTTATGGCGTGATCCCAGAGTTGGAGAAGCAGCTGTCCGATGCCGAGGGCCGTGAGGAAAAGGGCCTCATGGTCGAGGAAGCCGTGCGGCCTGCGCAGATCGCCGAGGTGGTGGAG
>JBFOLS010000214.1:0-9125 GCA_040830225.1 Leisingera sp. | reverse complement strand
CTGTTGCCAGTGCCTCGGCTCTGGAGCGGCCAATCGTCTCGGCTTTCCTGAGGTGGCTGACGGATGGCAGCCACCTCTGAACCCTGCCTGGCTACTTCAGTTGATGAACCCCGGGAACGGCACCCTCAGCGCGGCCCGGTGCACCATTTCAGACAGGGTTATGATGTCGAATACCGGCCGTTTCAGCTCCGCCTGCAACGCATGGGCATAAGGCGGCAGGTCGGTGCATTCCAGCACGATCGGGCCGATCTCCGGGTTGCGCGCAATCATGCCTTTGGCCGCCGCTAGCAGCTCGGCTTTGACCTTGGCCAAATCCATCGACGTGCGCTCGTTGCGCAAGATCACGGTGGAGAATTCCTCGGCATCGTCCAGCCCCTGCACCACGATGGGCGTATGTTCGGCGCTGACCCCTTGCAGATGCGCCTCGGTCAGGCTGCCGGAAGAGGCGGTGATCACGCCCACTGTGCGCCCGGTCATCTGATGCGCCAGCGGCACCTGGATCAGCGAAGAGACAAACACCGGCACATTCACCGCTGCCGCGATCTCCTTCTGGAAAATCGCCAGAAACCCGCAAGAGCCGGTGATCGCCCGTACCCCCTTGGCCTCCAGCCGCTTGGCAGCCTCGATCAGCCGGTCCTTCATCTCGCCGGTCGGGTTGGCCAGCAGTTTCGGCACGGTGATCCCGTCCAGCATTTCATACAGCGTGGTGAACGGCAGGCTGGAGGGGTTTTTGATATGGCCGGGGGGTTTGGGGAAGTAGCTCTCCAGCGCCAGCACGCCGATGGAGACGCCGCAGATGTTCTGCCCGCCGGGATGGATGGTCATGTCTTGATCCTTTCATACCGCCGCGCGCGGAACGGCGACAGGTCTTCGTTCATCGGCGTTTGGCTCACGATATCCGCCACCAGCCGCCCGGTTTTCGGCGCCATCATCAGCCCGTAATGGCTGTGGCCGAAGGCGGCGATAAGGTCGGGGAAGCCCTCGACCTCGCCGATGCAGGGCAGGCTGTCGGGCAGGCTGGGGCGTTGGCCGGACCAGGTGTCCATGTCGTCTGCCTGCAGGTCGGGCAACAGCGCCTTGGCCAGCTCCACCAACCCGTCCAGCCGTTTCTGATTGAGCGGCTGATCGAGACCCGCAAACTCGGCAGTGCCGGCAACCCTCAGGCCTTCTTCCATCGAAGAGGCCACAAATTTCATGTCCATATCCATGATCGAGTTGTTCAGCGCGACGCCCGGGTTCTTGAACGAAACATGGTAGCCGCGCTCCGATTCCATCGGGATCTTGATGCCCAGGGGTTTCAGCAGCTCGCCGGACCAGACGCCCATGGCCAAGACTAGCTTGGGTGTCCACTCTTGGCCCGCCTCGGTGGAATAGGTCCAGCCGCCGCTCTCAGATGGCAGGATGCCCCGCACTGTCTGGGCCAGGACCTCACCGCCCATCGACTGGAACTTCTCCGCCAAAACGGTACCGATCCGGCCGGGAGACAATGCCCGCGCCTGACCCTTGATCAGGATCGCTGCCTGAAACTCCAGCGCAAGCGCCGGTTCCAGATCACGCAGTTCGGCAGCGCCGATCCGCTCCAGATCCGCGCCGCGCTTCCGGCGCATCCGGTAATCTGTTGAATTCAGATCCGCAGTTTCTGCGTTGCGAAAGGCGTGGACGTAATAGCTGTCCCGCACCAGGTCCTCGTGACCTGTGCCTGCCAGATGCAGCCGGTAGAGTTCCACGCAGTTGCGGTTCAGCGTATCCATTGCGTCGGAGATCTGCTGTATCCGCCCCTCGCGCCCCTCGGACAAGAACCGCAGCCCCCAAGGCGCGACTTTGGGAAGGTAGCCCGGCTTCACGGTCACCGGCCCCAGCGGGTCCAGCAGCCAGCCCGGCACTTTCTTCCATAGCCCAGGCATCGACTGCGGCACCACCGACCATGGAGAGATGATGCCTGCATTGCCATAAGAGGTCGCCTGGCCCGGTGCGTCCCGCTCTATGAGGCGCACCCGAAGGCCCCGCTCGGCCAGGGAGAGGGCCGAGCAGATCCCGACGATTCCGGCCCCCAGGACCGTCACATCGGGGGTGGCCAGGCCGCTCATCGAGCGGCCTCAGCCTGCAGTTTGCGCTGCTGGCCAAGCTGTTGCACCAAAGTCGGTGCCATGATCACCAGTGCGGCGATGTCCGAGCCGCCCGAGGGGGCCACCAGCAGCAGCCCGCCAATGGCCATCAGCAGCCGCCAGATACCGCAGAGCGGAGCCAGGAAGTAGGCCGAAACCGCGGTGGCAATGGCAAACACACCCAAAGCGCAGGTGCCTGTCACCTGGATGAAACCGAGCCAGGTGAAATACTCAGGCAGCACGATCAGCATCACCGGTGCATAGACAAACACCATTGGCACCATCAGCTTGCCCAGACCCAGGGTGAAAGCGTTCAGCCCGGTGCGGAACGGGTTGGAGCCCGCAATCCCCGCCGCCGCGTAAGCCGAGGCGCAGACCGGCGGGGTGATCTCGGAAATCACACCGTAGTAGAGCACGAACATATGGGTGGCGAGCGGCGGCACGCCCAGCTGGCTCAGCGCCGGCGTCGCGACCGCAACCAGCATGATATAGAGCGCGGTGGTCGGCAGGCCGGCCCCCATCAGGATACAGGCCATGGCGATCAGCACCAGCGACAGGAACTGCTGGATCGACGGTTGGCTGAAGGCTTCAAGCGAGGTCCAGTCCAGGAGCGGCGCCAAGGCAGCGGCCATATCCGCGGCGCCGCCGGTGACCATGAAGCCAAGGCGGAAGCCGACGCCGGTGGTGTTGATCACACCCACTACGATGCCCACGGCTGCCGAGGCGGCACCCACGGCCAGCGCGTATTGCACGCCGACGTGGAAGCTGTTGAACAGGTCGCGGAAGTTCTGCCGCTCGTTGCGGTGCAGGCAGCCGATCAGTGTCAGCGCCGCCAGCATTCCCGCCATCACCGGGGTGTAGCCCTCGCCGGAATAGGGTGAGGCCTTCCAGAAGATGAACCCAAGCAAGGCCAGCGGGATCAGCATGGTGACCGGTTTGTTGAAGGCGCAGAACCCCACCACCACACAAAGGCTCAGGCCGATAAAGGCCGCCATGTTCGGCGAATAGCCCGAGAACAGCACCAGCAAGAGCGCGATCAGCGGAATGATGGTGTACCAGCCGTCTTTCCAGACCTGCAGGAATTTGGGCAGCTGATCCTTGGGGTAGGCGGTCAGGCCCAGCTTCTTAGCGGTGAAATGCACAATCGAGATCACTCCGATGTAATGCATCATCGCCGGCACAATCGCCGCAATCACGATGGTGGTGTACGGGACCTCCAGATACTCCGCCATCAGGAAAGAGGCCGCGCCCATGATCGGCGGGGTGATCTGCCCGCCAGCCGACGCCGCAGCCTCAAACCCGCCTGCGAAAAGGCCGGGGGAGCCCAGCTTTTTCATGTTGGGGGTGGTCAGCGAGCCGGGGGAAACCGCGTTGGCAATGGAAGACCCGGGAATCGGGCCGAAGAAAGGAGAGGATACAACCGAAACCTTCGCCGGGCCGCCGGTATAGCGGCCAGCGAGCAGCATGGCGTTGTCGACAAAGAACTGCCCCAGCCCCATCCGCTGCGCCACCACGCCGAACAGCACAAAGTGGAACACCACGGTGGAGACCACCCAAAGCGTCACGCCGAAAATGCCTTCGGAGGGGAAATACATGTTGTTGACGAACTGCTGCCAATTGACGCCCGGGTGCTTCAGGATCTGCGCCGGCATGTAGGGGCCGAACAGCGCATAGACCATGAACACCATAATGATCAGCGGAAGCACAAAGCCGATGGTGCGCCGGGCGATCTCCAGCACCGTCAGGATCAGCACCGAGCCGAAAAACACGTCTAAACCGGAGGGGTTGCCCTGCCGCAGTGCCTGTTCGGAGATGTCAAAGCCGAACATGTCGAACCCGCGCCAGCTGACCCAGAGGAACAGTGCTGCCGCCATGCTGAGGCCGGTCAGCGCCCAGTCGTAGAGCGGCACATTGCCGGGCCGCAGCACATTGGGCCCGCGCCATTCAAGGCAATGCGCGGTCCGGATCATGGGAAAGCCCACAAAGATGAACAGGAACAGCCCTGCGAGGTGAATGCCCATGTGCACATGGTCCACCGGCGTGCCGAAACCGGCCGTCCAAAGGTGGTACAGGGCAAAGGCAATGCTGGCCCAATAGATGACGCCGGTCAGCTTGGGTCCGTTGTCGCGCGTGTTCAGAGCGGAGTCGTACTGCTTCTCCAGCTCCTCAAGCGCCTTGTTGTCGAGATGGGTGTCCAGGGACATCGGGGTCTCCAGTCTAGGAGGGCCGCCGGTGCGAGCCGTTCATCCGCGCTGGGACAGGGGCACCGGGAAACAAAAACGGCAGCAAGGCGCACCCTGCTGCCGCAGTTCAGGAAGAGGGATTACTTCAGCATGCCCACTTCACGGTAGAAACGCTCGGCACCCGGATGCAGCGGCACACCGATGCCGTCGATACCGTCCAGTGCGGTCTCCAGCGTGATTGCCTTGCCTTTGGGGTGGCCGTTGTCCAGCAGCTTGCGCGCGGTGTCGGACCACATCGCTTTGGTGATCTCGTAGATCAGCTCTTCGGACTGGTTTGCGTTGGTGACCAGCATGCCGGAGACCGCAACGGTGTTCACGTCATAGTCCACGCCCGGATAGGTGCCGGCCGGAATGGTTGAGGGGATGTAGTATGGCACGGTGGTGTTGGCCATCTTGACCTCTTCCGCCGTCCAGTTGTGCAGCTCCATGCCCTTGGTGTTGTCGAGCTGGATCATTGCCGCAACCGGGGTGCCCGCCGCATAGAAATAGGCGTCCAGCTGACCGTCAGCAATGCGTTCGGCGGACTGCGCGTTGTTCAGCTCGGCCTCGTCGATGTTATCGCGGTTGACGCCGTGGTCGTCCAGGATCAGCTCAACCGCGATCTGGGTGCCGGAACCGGCCTGGGCGATGCCAACGCGCTTGCCCTTGAGGCTGGCCAGCCCGTCCAGCTTGTGGCCCTCGGGCAGCACCAGATGCAGGTCTTCCGGGTAAAGGTTGGCGATCACCCGCAGGTCAGGCTTGGCGTTGCCTTCGAACTTGCCCTTGCCGTGAAAGGCAAAATGCAGGGTGGCGGCGCCGGAGAGGCCCGCTTCCATCTGGCCTGCCTGGATCGCGTTCACGTTATGGGCCGAGGCGTTGGTCGACTGCGCCATCGCCACCAGGCCGGGCACGCCGCAGTTGCCGCCTTCACCGCAGGCGCGCGAGCCGGGCGGGTTGGAAATTGCGTTGGCGATGATGCCGCCGATCGGGAAATAGGTGCCGCCCGCGCCGCCGGTGCCGATGCGGAAAAAGGTCATGTCCTGCGCCGCCGCGGCGCCGGTCAGCATGGTGCAGGCCAAGGCGGCCCCGGTCAGTTTTTTGAAAAGTCCCATTACAGTCTCCCTGGATTATTGGCTGCGTCTCCTCTGGCGCAGCGAATACTTGTGATCTTTGCATCATGGGAAAGGAAATGCATAAGTACAAATTTAAAATTATACTGTATGTATAGATTGAATTTATGTTAGCTTTACGCTGGAAGGGGCGAACCCATGAACTCTCATCAGCTTGCGGTATTTCATGAGGTGATGAAGAGCGGCTCGGTCAGCCAGGCGGCACGCAACCTGCACCGCACGCAGCCTGCGGTCAGCGCTGCCATCAAGACGCTGGAGGAAGAGTTGGGTCTCACTCTGTTCCTGCGCGAAGGCCGCCGCCTGGTGCCGGTGCCGGAAGCACATTACCTGATGACCGAAGCGTCGGAGATCCTGAACCGGCTGGAAACTGCCCAGCAGAACCTCTTGAAGATGCGTGAACGGGTGCGCGGGGCAATCCGGGTGGTGGCAATGCCGGGGCCCTCCGTCTTCCTGCTGCCAGAATTCGTCAGCCGCTTCGTCGCCGACAAGCCAGAGGTCAATGTCACGCTTGCGACCCGGTCGTCGCCGCAGGTGCGCAGCCTGATCGCAGCCAACAGCTTTGACATCGGGTTCTGTGACATGACGCGGTACCAAGGGGACCGGAAGCTCTACAGGGCCGCTGAACTGCCCTGCAACTGCCTCTGCGCAGTGCCGGTCGGCCACCGGCTTGCCCTCAAGGACAGCATCTCCGTGCAGGATTTGAGCGGCGAGCCCATGGGCGCATTGCAGCCGGATCACAGCACCCATCAGGCAACCGCCCAGGCCTTTGCGCAGGCGGATGCGGACTTCAACCTGCTCTATGACGCGGAGTACTTCCTGCCGCTGTTCCATTTCGTCGCCGCGGGTCAGGCCTGTGCTGTGGTTGATGTGCTCAGCGCCGAAAGCTACCTGCGCAGCAACGCGGGCGAAAACCGAATCCGCTTTCTGCCCTTCGATCCGCAGATACCTTTTGGCTATTCTATCTTGACCCCCAGCGAGCGCCCTCTGTCGCAACTTGCCGCCAGTTTTGCCTCGGCCTGGCGCGATTATGTGCAGGAAATCCTGAAGGAAGCTGCCGGGTAGCCGGATTTTTTGCGGAAATCCGGGGTTGCGCGGTTTTCACACCTGTAGCGTTAGCGGCAGGCCACGCGCCAGCCTGCCTTCAGCGCGGGGGCGTTTCTGCACCCGCCCGGTCGCATGTTCAGCAAAATGATCCAACCGGTAAGTGAACATTAAAATTGGTCTTCACATCTATCTACAGAATTGTATACAGTTTGGAATGCGAATCCCGGGCAACTCCCCGGGGCAGGTTTCATACAGGTTTGAGGGGGCTCCCATGAAGAACACGAAGACCAATACGTTGAACGGAGCCGAGGCGATGGTGCGCTCCTTGGAGGCGCATGGCGTCACCCATGTCTTTGGCCTTTGCGGCGACACCACGCTGCCGTTCTATGATGCGATGAACCGGCTCGAGCACGGCATCACCCATGTGCTCACCCGCGACGAGCGTAGTGCGGCCTATATGGCCGACGGCTTCTCCCGCGTGACCGGGCGTGTTGGCGTTTGCGAAGGCCCCTCAGGCGGCGGTGCCACTTACATTCTGCCGGGGCTGATCGAGGCCAACGAAAGCTCTTATGCGGTGCTGTCGATCACTACCGACATTTCGGTCGGATCCTATGGGAAATATCCGCTGACCGAAGTCGATCAGGAAACCCTGATGGGGCCGCTGACCAAGTTCAACACGGTGATCAAACGCGCCGACCACATCCCGCGCATGGTGCGCCAGGCGTTCCGCGCCATGACCACAGGCCGCTCCGGCTCGGCGCATCTGGGGCTCCCTTATGACATCCAGTATGACGCGGTGCAAAACGATGACATTTGGGGCGATCCCAAGCATCACAGCTACCCCTCCTATCGCGCCGCGCCGGAACCAGGCGCAGCCGAGGCCGCGGTCGAGGCCATCCTCACCGCCAAGTCGCCGCTGATCGTCTGCGGCGGCGGCGTGGTGATCTCAGGCGCGATGGGGGAGCTGGGCAGGCTTGCCTCCCGCCTCGACATCGCCGTGGGCACCTCAATCTCCGGCAAGGGGTCGCTGGCCGACACCCACCCACAGTCGCTGGGCGTCGTCGGCTCCAATGGCGGCACCAATGAGACATGGGAGATGATGGAGGCCGCGGATCTTGTGGTCTTTATGGGCTGCCGGGCGGGCTCCACCACCACCTCGCGCTGGGAAGCGCCCAAGCCTGGCCAGCGAATTGTGCATTTCGACAACGACCCGATGACCATCGGCGCCAACTACCCGACCGAGGTGGGCGTTGTCGCCGACCTGAAGCTGGCGTTGCAAGCGGTGAACGCCTACTTGGACAGCCGCGAGGGCGACGTGCCTGCCTTTGGCGGTGCCGGCAAAGTGGCCGACATCAAGCAGCGCAAGTTCGCCAAGTTTGAGGAGCTGGCGCACAGCAAGACCGACCAGGTCCTGCCCGAGCAGATCATCCACGCGCTGAACCAGAACCTGCCGGATGATGCCATCGTGGTCTCCGACCCCGGCACCAGCTGCCCCTATTACAATGCTTACTCGCAGCAGAAGCACCCAGGCCGCCAGTACATCACCAACCGGGCCCATGGCGCCCTGGGGTATTCTCTGTCGGCGTCGCTGGGTGCGTGGTTCGGGCGGCCCTCCAGCAAGGTTGTGGGGATGATGGGCGACGGCTCCTTCAACTTTACCTGCGGCGAGCTGGAAACAGTGGTGCGCTGCAACGCGCCGATCACCTATGTCGTGTTTTCCAACGCGAATTTCGGCTGGATCAAGGCAAGCCAGCGCGACGATTGCGATAAGCGCTATTACAACGTGGATTTCAACCGCACCAACCATGCGGCAGTGGCCGAGGCGTTCGGCGTCAAAACCTGGCGTGTCGAAAAGCCGGAAGACCTGGATCAGGCAATCAAGGAAGCCTTTGCACATGACGGCCCGACGCTGATCGACGTGGTGTGCCAAGCGCTGGAAGAAGCTGCCGCGCCGGTGCGCCGCTGGATGGGCTGAACGCTTTTCAGATCAAACAAGTCCAAGGCCGGGAAACATGTGTTCCCGGCCTTGTTTCTTTCCTCCGCGGCCCGCTATGAATTCGGGGAGCCCGCGTTCAGGAAAGGCCCTCGCATATGGACAAATCCACCGCCCCCAAAGCCGGAGCCATGCTGCACTTGCGTGGCAACACGCTGTCCGAAGGCGAGCCGGTTGCCCTGCCGCTGATACAAAGCTCGATGTATCATCTGCCGGGTGACTGGACCGGCGGGCCCAGCTATGGCCGGGTGGACAATGCCACTTGGGAACAGCTGGAGCATGTGCTGGCCTATCTCGAAGACGCACCAACCCTGGCTTTCCCGTCCGGTATGGCGGCGATTTCGGCGTCGCTCTTTGCTACGGTGAAAGCAGGGGCAAAAATCCTGATCCCCTCGCACGGCTACTATGTCACGCGGCGCCTCAGCGAGCGGTTTCTGCGGAACTTTGGCGTCGAGGTCGAGCAGCGCCCGACCGCCAGCTTTGCCGAGGGCGGGTTTGAGGGCTTTGATGTTGTTTTTGCGGAGACGCCCTCCAATCCGGGTCTGGACCTCTGTGATCTACGGGCAATTGCGCGGGACGTCCACGCGGTGGGCGGCATTCTGATCGTCGACAACACCACCATGACCCCGCT
>JBFOLS010000213.1:0-3194 GCA_040830225.1 Leisingera sp. | reverse complement strand
AGTTCTTCGGTTTCGAGCTTGGCCTCGTAGCCTTCGAACATATCAAAGTCTTTCAGCCGCGTCAGCGGGCGGTCAATGCCCGGGCTCGACACTTCCAAGCTGTAGGCGTCGATGATCGGGTCCTCGACATCCAGGGTCGCACTGACCGCGTTCGAGATCGCAGCGCAATCATCCACCTCAATGCCGCCTTCCGGCTTGTCTGCCATGATCTGCAGCGTTGTCGTCTTGCCGGACATCAGCCGGATCCGCACCAGCTCATAGCCCAGGTCCTCGATCACCGGAGAGACGATCTCGGCCAGGCGCCGGTCGATGGCGGCTTTGGCAATCAGGTCGTTGGTCATCAGACCTCCACTTGGAGCGCGCAGGCCGGGCCTGCAAACACAAAAAAACGGTCGCGCGGCCCGTCGAAATTTCCGGTGGAGCCTTGAGCCAGAGGTTCAACGCGCCGCTGTTGTCAAAGGCATATAGGCGGGTTTGGGCGAATCTGCAAGGGGGGATGCCAATCGAGGCACAAGAGCAGGATTCAATGGGCCTTCAGCCGGGCGAAAGGATTCTTGGTCTCTACCCCAGTTTGCCGCGGATATCCTCAGCGACCGCGTCGACAAAGCCCTGATCCTGACCGCCAATCACCAGATATCCAACACCTTCGCTGACCCAGGAGGCCGCTGCCATGCCAGCCAGAACCTCGCTTTGCATCGGCTTGTCATCACCCGAAGAGCGGGTGATGCAGAAAGCCACCGGCACGCCGTCCGGGCCGAGATAGGCCATTTGCAGCAGTGGCTTGCCCTTGAACCCCAGCAACTGCGCGCGTTTGAACTCCAGGCCCTCGACGGTTTGTGCCGGAGACAGATCCACCCCGTGGCCGCTGCCGAAACCAGCCAGTACTTCAGCGGCAGCATCGGGCGACTGCACAGTATTGGCTACGGTGTCGGTGATATAGAGCGACTGATAGGAGGCGACGACAGCCTTCCACCCCGGCGCCTTTGCGGGCTGAGGTGCAGGCTGCAGCAGATACGTGGACAGAACCCCAAGGCCAAAGGCCAGCGCCAGACCGGCCACAAGCCGCAAAGGCATGCGGGTTTCACGTGGAGCAGGAATCAGCGTCTCGGGCATCTGCGGCGCGCCCAGTGCCTCGGGCGAGAACGCATCGCGCAGAGCTGCAACCGGCAGGTCAAGCGCCTGCAGCCGCTGCGCCAAAGCGGCGTCCGAAGTCAGCGCGAGTTCGATTCTGCTGCGCAGAGCACTGCCGGCCTCGCCGTCCAGGTAGGCTGTCAGCTCTTCATCCGTGAAGGCCGCTTGCGCCTCATTCATGTTCCCGTCTCCGTTTCCGACAGCTCTGCCGCGATCTTCTTGCGGGCGGCTGCCAGCCTGCTCATCACCGTGCCGATGGGAACATTCAGGACTTCCGCCGCCTCCTTGTAGGCAAAGCCTTCGACATAGACGAGCAGAACCGTGACCCGCTGGCTTTCGGGCAGTTCCCCTATCTTTGAAAACACCTCACGGGCAAAAATATTCGTTTCCGTGTTTGCGCGCTGATCCGGTATCTCGGTTTCTTCCAGCGCTACCAGCCCGCCCCCGGTGCGCACAGCCGTCGCGCGCAGCTCATTCAGCCACAGCCGGTGGGCCATGCGGAACAGCCAGCGGTCCAGATGCGTGCCCGCCTCGTATCCCGCGTGTTTCTCCAGCGCGCGCAGGCAAGTCATCTGCGCCAGGTCATCGGCCCGGTCGCGCCGGCCGGTCTGCATCAGGCAGAACCGCCACAGCCGCGGGTAAAGGGGGCTTATCCCCTCCCGGATCTCGTCCTCAGCCGATTTTTTGCCGAACCAGCGAATAATCCGCGCTCCTGCCGTGTTTTGATCCCAGGGCCGGCCGAAACGCCGCGCCACAAGAACATTGATAATCGGAAGGACATAGGATGCTCAACTCACTGTTTCGTGGCGTTTCTGTTGCAGCGCTGGTTTTTGCAGGCCAGGCGGCGCTGGCAGGCGGCTGGGTGCTGGACGGCGCCAGCTCCAAACTCGCCTTCGGCTCGGTCAAGAAAGACACCGTCGGCGAGGTGCACAGTTTCGAGGACCTGTCCGGCACAGTGAGCAAGGACGGCATGGTGAAAGTGTCGATCTCGCTGCCGTCGGTGGAGACCTTCATCGACATCCGCAACGAACGGATGATTGAACATGTGTTCAAAGGTGCGGCTGAGGCGACGCTGACGGCACAGGTCGACATGGCTGCGCTGGAGGCACTGCCCGCCGGCGGCACCATGGTTGCGGACGTGGAAGGCAAACTGAGCCTTCTGGGCCGCGAAATTGCAGTGGAAACAGAAATGTTCGTGGCCCGCCTGTCGGAGCGCAAGGTGATGGTCTCGACCAACGACCTGCTGTTTCTGGGGGTTGAGGACGCGGGGCTCACCAAAGGCGTCGACATTCTGCAGGAGCTGGCCAAGCTCTCTGGCATTACCCGTACCGTACCGGTGACCGCCCGGTTTGTCTTTGAAAGCGATGGCGACACGGCACAGGCTGCGCCCACCCAGGAACAGGCCGAGGTTGCACTGGCCGGCGATCCGGCCAAGGGCAAGAAGGTGTTCCGCAAATGCCAGGCCTGCCACAGTTTTGACGAAGGCAAGAACGGTGCAGGGCCCAGCCTGCACGGCATCATCGGCACCGGCTCTGCCGCGGTCGGCGGGTTCAAATACTCAGGCGCCTTTCAGGAGGCAAATCTGACCTGGAGCGAAGACCAGCTGGCGGCTTTCTTGGCCGATCCCAAGGGCGTGGTGCCCGGCAACCGCATGGGCTTCCGCGGGCTGAAAAAGGATGAGGATATCCAGAATGTGATCGCCTACATCCGGCAGGAAAGCTAAGATTATCGAGCAGGGGGGACGGCCGCCAAAAGGCCTCCCCCAAACTGCGAGCCTAGGCCAGCCACCAGCGCTCGGCGATGCGGCCGTCATCCAGGGTTGAGCGCTGACCCACCTTGCGGGGAATGCCAACGGTATGCCGGGCCGCCAGCGCCATGTCGCTGGAGGAGGGATGGTACAGGAACTCGCCCCGCTTCAGCAGGCCGCGCGGTTCCGGCAGGGCGGCCACATCGACGTACCCGTCGCGCAGCGCCTCAGCGCGGACAGCGGCGTCGGGGATTACAATGATCTCGACCGCATCCGCCCAGCCCGCCGTGCCGGATTTGTAGTGACCGGCAACTTT
>JBFOLS010000212.1:0-6304 GCA_040830225.1 Leisingera sp. | reverse complement strand
GCGGGCGGGGCGACAGTGCTGATCGCGCTGTTTGCGCTCTTTGCCTATCCGCAGTTCGATGCGCCAACGCCGCAGACAAAGAAGCTGATCCTGCGCAAGCGGTATTGGCTCTATTACGCGCTTCAGTTCATGGCCGGGGCACGGCGGCAAATCTTTGTGGTCTTTGCGGGCTTCATGATGGTCGAAAAATTCGGCTTTGAGGTGCATGAGCTGACCGGACTCTACCTGATCAACCTGGTGATCAACATGATCGTGGCGCCGATGCTGGGCAAGGCGGTGGCCATGTTCGGGGAGCGGCGCACGCTGATCTTTGAATATGCCGGGCTGGCCATCGTTTTTGCGGCCTATGGCGGCATCTACTGGTTTGGCTGGGGGGTGGTGATTGCCGCAGTGCTTTATGTGGTGGACCATGTGCTGTTTGCACTGGCGCTGGCGCTCAAGACCTATTTTCAGAAGATTGCGGACCCGGCCGATATCGCACCGACTGCCGCTGTTGCCTTTACCATCAACCACATCGCCGCGGTGTTCCTGCCGGTTCTGCTGGGGCTTCTGTGGGTCTATTCGCCGGGTCTGGTCTTTGCCCTGGCGGCCGGAATGGCGCTGGTTTCGCTGGCGCTGTCGCTCTTGATCCCGCGCCATCCGGAACCCGGCAACGAGACCATCTTCAGCAAATACGCCAGCCCTGCGCCGGCTGAGTGACCCTGCGGCCCTGCGCGGGAGGCTCACGCAAACAGTGTAAGCGGGCGGTGTCGGGCCTGAGGCCGGGCTGTGGGCGCTTGACGCGGGCGGCGCGGCAGCCTAGGCGCTTGCCAACAGTTTCAGGAGAGACGCCATGCCCACATATACAGCCCTCACCACCCTTACAGGAAAAGCCCAGGCCGAGGCGCTGGGGGAAGCGATGGAGCGGCTGAACCCGGAACCCACTGGCGTTGGCGTCTTCGAGATGGAGGACGGTTCCGGCCTGTGGGAAGTCGGCGGCTATTTCACCGAACAGCCGGACGAGGCAGGCCTGGCACTGCTGGAGGCCATGCATGGCGCCAAGCCCTTTGTGGTCTCGGAAGTCCCGGAAACTGATTGGGTGGCTCATGTGCGCCGTGAACTGGCGCCGGTGGAGGCTGGCCGTTTCTTCGTTTACGGCTCCCACGATGCGGACAAAGTGCCTGCGGATCGCATTCCGCTGCTGATCGAAGCCGCGATGGCGTTCGGCACTGGCCATCACGGCACCACCCTCGGTTGCCTCAAGGCGCTGGACCATCTGCTGGACCAGGGCTTTCGTGGCGAAAAAGTGGCTGACATCGGCTGCGGCACTGCAGTGCTCGCAATGGCCGCCGCGCGGGTCTGGGACGGCACCATCATGGCCAGCGACATTGACGAAGTGGCCGTGGACGTGGCTGAGGCCAACCTCAAGGCCAACGGTATGGAAGGCCAGGTTGCCTGTCTGGAAGCCGCAGGCTTCGACAATCCTGAACTGCAAGCGCAGGCGCCTTTCGATCTCATCTTTGCCAATATTCTGAAGGGCCCGCTGGTGGCTTTGGCGCCGGATGTGGCGGCGAATCTGCGCCCCGGCGGCTATGCGATTCTCTCCGGAATCCTGAACGAACAGGCTGATGGCGTGGTCGAGGTTTATGCACAGAACGGCATCAATCTGGAGCGCCGGGACGAAATTGGTGAATGGACAACGTTACTTCTGCGTAAAGCGGGCTGATTGACTTAAGTTTGCGGCGAATTTTAAAGGTTCGCCGCATTTTCGCCGCATTTCGAGCCAACAATAGGCCATCCGCTGGTGGGGGCCAGTTCGGAGGCTCGTAATGGGCAATCATCGTGATCAGTTCCAGACGCGTTTGAAGCAGATCAACCGCAAACATGAAGCCATGTCTGAGGGCTATTCGGCAAAGCTGCGGCACGATGGGCTGCTGGTGGTTAAGCCGCGCAGGGTGCAGTCCCGGATCTCCGGGCGCTCGGTCGTGTTCTTTGTGGCAGCCTTTCTTCTGTTCAAGGGCTTCCTTATGGCAGCACTTGGTTTTGGCAGCTATGACGAGCGGGTCAGGACCCTGGCACAGGGCAGCGCGGTTGAGCGCGCCGGCGCCTTTGTGATGCAGGCCGATCCGGTATCCGTTTTTTTGGCACAGAAGATCGGCCCCGTTCTGCGGTGATCGAAAGACCAGGCTGACAGGGAAAATCAGCTATGTGAAATCAGCTATGTAGGCTGAAAAGCCGCAGGCGTCCTGCCTGCGGCTTTTTTCCGTTCGGGCTGCAGCGCGCCGCAGCCGGAAAAACAAAAACGCCGCGGCCTTTTCAGGTCCGCGGCGTTTCCCTATTCGCCCCGAGGGAGGAGGCAGGGCGGAAACAGGTGTCTCAGAAGACAGACTTGCCTTTGGCAACGTGGTCGATGTCGCCGCGCGACATGCCGATGTCGGCCAGTTCGCGGTCGCTCAGGCCGGACAGAGCGTTGCGGGTTGCGCGCTCGTCATTCCAAGCGGCGAAAGCGCCGGTTGCAGCAGCAACCAGGGCTCCGAAACGGCCAAACAGGCCGGTGGAACCATAAGTGGTACGGGTGGTGTCAAATGCGGCCATGTCCTTGTCCTCTGATTAGGTGTTAGCATTCGTTCGCGTCGTTGCGATGGACCGCATCTAGGGCCGAAAATTTGCCGCAGCAAGATCTGAAATTGCATGTGTCATATGCAATTTCTGCATAGCTTTGGGCCTTATAAACAAGGGCTATCCGCCAGGTTGCCGAATTGTGGCGAAAATGTCGGTGACGCATCTGCAGAGGGTCGGATTCAGGCCGCGCAGGCCGTCTCCTGCAATTGGCGGGAGAGGGAAAGCAATTGGACATGTTCGCGTTTTGTGCTAATCGTGGGCAAAATAATTTCTGATAAGCGGGCAGGGACCGGGCACATCATGCGGATTTTGGGTATCGATCCGGGGCTGCGCACCCTTGGATGGGGTGTGATCGAATCAAATGGCGCGCGGCTCAGCCATGTCGCCAACGGTTTGTGCCACTCTGACGGGGATGATTTGGGCGAGCGGCTGTTGTCGCTGCACAATCAGGTTTCCGAGATCATCGAAGAATATGCGCCGGATCAGGCAGCGATCGAACAGACTTTTGTGAACAAGGATGGCGCCGGCACGCTGAAACTGGGCCAGGCGCGCGGGGTGGCGCTGCTGACGCTGGCCAAGGCCGGGCTGCCGGTGGGGGAATATGCACCGAACCGGGTCAAGAAAACCGTGGTGGGCGTCGGCCACGCCGAGAAGGAACAGGTCATTCATATGGTCAAGCTGCAGCTGCCGGGCTGTGCGCCCAAAGGGGCGGATGCTGCAGACGCTCTGGCGATTGCCATCTGCCACGCCTATTACGGCGGTACGCAGCAGCGGCAGCTGAAGGAGAAACACGCATGATCGGCAAGCTGACAGGACGGCTCGACTACCGGGCCCAGGACCATGTGCTGATCGATGTGCGCGGTGTCGGCTACATTGTCTATTGTTCCGACCGCACCATGGCAGCGCTGCCGGGGCCGGGCGAGGCGGTGGCGCTTTATACCGATATGGTGGTGCGCGAGGACCTGATGCAGCTCTATGGCTTCACCTCGCTGGTAGAGAAGGAATGGCACCGGCTGCTCACGTCGGTACAGGGAGTCGGTGCCAAAGTCTCGCTGGCCATTCTCGGTACTCTGGGGCCGGATGGGGTGAGCCGTGCGATTGCCTTGGGTGACTGGGCCTCGGTCAAGGCGGCCAAGGGTGTCGGCCCCAAGACCGCACAGCGCATCGTTTTAGACCTCAAGGACAAGGCGCCGGGGGTGATGGCGATGGGCGGCACTGTGGTGGATGCCATGGACGGACCGGGGCTGGATGTGATTGAGGACGCTGAGCCGTCGCCGGCAGCCAAGCCGGCCCGCAAGGCGCCGCCAAAGAAACCGTCCGGAGCGGCTGCGGCCTCTGCCGGGGCTCTGTCGGCTTTGGGCAATCTTGGTTATGGTCCCTCGGACGCCGCTGCGGCGGTCGCGGAGGCCGCCGCCACTTACCCGGATGCGGATGAAGCAGAGCTGATCCGCGCCGCTCTGCGTCTGCTGGCGCCGAAGGGCTGAGGCATTTGGAAGTGAAACAAAATGATTGACGCTGATCCCGCTCTCCGCCCCGATCCTCTGCCAGAAGACAACGACCGCGCCCTGCGCCCGCAGGGGCTGGGCGAGTTCATCGGCCAGGCCGAGGCCCGCGCCAACCTGCGCGTCTTCATCGAAAGCGCCCGCCGCCGGGGCGAGGCGATGGATCATACGCTGTTCCACGGGCCTCCGGGCCTTGGCAAGACCACCCTGGCGCAGATCGTCGCGCGGGAGCTTGGGGTGAACTTCCGCATGACCTCGGGGCCGGTACTGGCCAAGGCGGGCGACCTGGCTGCGATCCTCACCAACCTGGAAGCCCGCGATGTGCTGTTCATCGACGAGATCCACCGGCTGAATCCGGCGGTGGAGGAGGTGCTCTATCCGGCAATGGAGGATTTCGAGCTGGACCTCGTGATTGGTGAAGGCCCGGCAGCCCGTACGGTGCGGATCGAGCTGCAGCCCTTTACCCTGGTCGGCGCCACCACCCGCATGGGTCTCTTGACCACTCCGCTGCGAGACCGGTTCGGCATCCCGACCCGGCTGCAGTTCTATACCATCGACGAGCTGTTCGAGATTGTCAGCCGCAACGCCCGCAAGCTGGGCGCGCCGGCGGATGATGCCGGTGCCCGCGAAATCGCGCGGCGCGCCAGGGGCACCCCAAGGATCGCCGGGCGGCTCCTGCGCCGCGTGGTGGACTTTGCGGTTGTCGAGGGCGATGGAACGATCACCCGCGAACTGGCTGACGGGGCGCTCACGCGGCTCGGCGTGGACCAGCTGGGGCTGGATGGCGCTGACCGCCGCTATCTGACGCTGATTGCTGAAAACTATGGCGGCGGGCCTGTGGGGATCGAGACGATCTCAGCTGCCTTGTCCGAGAGCCGCGATGCGCTGGAAGAAGTGATTGAGCCTTACCTGCTGCAACAGGGGCTGATCCAGCGCACGCCGCGCGGGCGGATGCTGGCGCAGAAGGCTTGGGCCCATCTGGGGATGGCGCCGCCGCGTTCGCAAAATGACCTTTTTGGCTAGCCGAATGGCGGCAGGGCGGAGGCTGGTGCGTACTGCAGTCGTGTGGCCGGTTCGACGCCGCTGGCAGCACAAGTCCCGGAAGTCTAGGCCGAACGGTTTAGCATCACCTGCGACCTTGCCCGGCATCTGGCAGGGCTGGGGTAGGCAGGGACGAGGCGACACACAGTGACCTGAAGGATGAGACCGCGGATCTGCTGGGTTTCCTGCTGCTTTCAGCGGATTGGCCCTGCGGCGGCATCAGTGATGCGGTGCGCCAGTTGAGTGTGCTGCTCTGCCGCCGGCGGGGAGATTTCAGGCAGGAAGAGTGGCTTGTCACTGCAGGCAAAGGGCAGAGCCAAGCTGTGTCACCGTTCGCTTGCGCGGGCTGCCTGCCGCGAGAGCGGGTTGCAAAGGGCGCTGCTGCGCCGCGTCAGCGATGCCGGGCCCAAACCGGCCAAGGGGGTCGGCGCAGCCAGAGACCTGCGGCGCGGGAGCTTCCCCGCCTCGGGACCTCTTGCCGCCGCCCGCTGCAGGCGGCATAGACGGGACAGGATCAAGGAGATGCAAATGACCGCCCAGCTGCCAGACCTGACGCCGGAGCAGATCGAAGCCCTGTTCACCCGCAACGACGGTTCATATGCCTTTGCGCGCTGGGGACGGCCGGTGGCACCGATTGTGTTTGGCGTCCAGGATGAAACCTTGAAAACCGTCAAGGGCGCGTTGGAAGCGGTGATGACCCTGGCTGGCCATCAGATGGCAGAGACCGATCCGGAGCTGGGCTCGAACCTGATGTTCTTTTTCTTCCGGGACTGGGACGAGCTGCTGGCGGTGCCGGATCTGGACCGGCTGATCCCGGGGCTGGAGCCCTTAATCGCGCGGCTGAAGGGTGCTGATGCCAGCCAGTACCGGGCCTTCCGCTTTGATGATCAGGGCGCAATTCAGGCAGCCTTTGTGTTTTTGCGGATGAAGGGCGCCATGGCGCAGGTTCCGGCGGAGACACTGGCGCTGACCCAGGCCGTGCAGGTGGCGCTGATGTGGGGCGATGGTGCATTCTCCAACGCTTCTCCGCTGGCAGTGGTCCCGGAAACCGGCGCCACCATCCTGCGGCCGGAAATCGCCGGAGTGATTGCTGCGGCTTATGACCGGATGATGCCGGTGGCTGCTGAGGACAAATCCCACGCTTTGCGCCTCTTTGCCCG
>JBFOLS010000211.1:0-4456 GCA_040830225.1 Leisingera sp. | reverse complement strand
CGCATCTCGCGCCGTTTGGCGCCGGCATATAGTTTCTGGGTGGCCATGGGAGGGCGCCTTTGCAAGTTTCCTTTCCGCGCAAGCTACCTTTGCAAAAGCGCCGGGGCAAGAGGCCAGACCGGCGCCCCCGCGCAAAAACCCTGCCGCCGCTCCAAAATCCGCCCCGGCTTGCGCAGTCCGCCGGGACTTGCGCTGGCTGGAACGCATCCGCCGCACCGTCGCCTGGCTCGATGACTTGCTCGCCCGGGCGGGCTGAGTCTCACGCCTGGATCTGCCGCTCCCGCCGGATCACCAGCAGGATCGCCACCAGCCCGCATGCACCGGTGGCAAACATGATCGCCAGCAGCGGCACTGCGGTGGAGCCCGGCACCAGCAGCATGCCGGCAAAAGCGCTGAGCGCTGCGCCCGCACCGATCATGATGGCTCCGCTGAGCCCCGAGGCGGTGCCTGCCAGATGCGGCCGCACCGAGATCGCGCCTGCGGTCGCGTTGGGGATCGCCATGCCGTTGCCGATGCCGACAAAGCACATCAGTCCGAAGAAACTGAATACGGTGTCGGCGCCTGCCATTGCAATCAGCAGCGACAGCAGCACCCCGCCGCCATTGATCACGCAGCCCCACAACACCATCCGGTTGATACCGATCCGGGTGGAATAGCGTCCTGAAACGAAATTCCCGGCAAAATATCCAATCGCCGGGGCCGAGAAATAAACCCCCAGCTCTGCCGTGCTGAGGCCGTAAACCTCGGTGCCGACAAACGGTGCACCGCCCAGGTAGGCAAAGAAAGAGCCCGAGGCGAGGCCGGAAGCCAGCGAGTAGCCCCAGAACCGGGGTGAGCGCAGCAGCTCCGGGTATTCGCGGAATTGCGCAGTTAGCGTCTTGCCGCTTTTGCGGGCGGTCTCGCCGAAGTCGGTAAAGGTGATGGCCAGCGTGGCGGCGCCCACCAGGAACAGCAGCCAGAAATTGGTTTTCCAGCCCATCCACTGGTCCAGGAAGCCGCCGAGGGCGGGGCCGATCATCGGCACCCCCGCCATGCCCATGGTGACATAGCCGATCATGCTGGCGGCCTGGTCGGTGTCATACAGGTCCCGCACCGCGGCGCGGCTCAGCACCATGGTGGCTGCCACCACGGTCTGGGCGACCCGGAACATCAAGAAGGCTTCGGCCGTGGGGGCATAGATGCATCCCAGCGTCGCCAGCAGGAACAGCACGATGCTGGCCAGGATCACCGGCCGCCGGCCCATCTGGTCGGAAATCGGCCCGACAAAGATCTGCACCACCGCATTGCCCGCCAGGTACAGCGCCACCGACAGCTGCATCACCCGGTATTCAACCGCATAATACTCGGCCATCCCTGCAAGCGAGGGCAGATGCAGGTTCATGCCAAGCGCCGACAGGCCTGCCAGCAGGATCAAGGTGAAGATGCGCGGAGGGGTCCGCTGGCCGGAAACACGGGCATTATATGTGGACATACCATCTGCCTTAGAGCAGCCTGCCAACCTTGTCTATTGCGTATTCGCGCAACGCTGCGGCGGGCGTTGCACTGCATCAGAATTGCGGATAGCGTTCTAAGAAAGGGAGATTTCACATGCTGATGCCAGCCGTATTCGTAGTGTGCAGGCGCGTGGACCGGTAACGGTTTCCATATCCGTTTCCATGCGCCCCCGGATCAGCTCCGGGGGCTTTTTTTGTTTTGCATCCGGGAGCACGGCAATGCCCGCAGCCAAATCGCCGCCGCATCTGTTCACTCTGATTGTTCTGACGGCCTTTGCGACCTTGTCGCTCAACATGTTTCTGCCATCTCTGCCCGGCATCGCCAGGGATCTGGAGGCGGACTATGCAACGGTCAGCCTTGCCCTGTCCGGTTATCTTGCGGTCACTGCCCTTATCCAGCTGATTGCAGGGCCTTTGTCGGACCGGGTCGGGCGCCGCCCGGTGCTGCTGGCCGCGACGGCCCTCTTTGCCGCCGCCTCGCTGGTCTGCGCGCTGGCGCAGGATGTCTGGACCTTTCTGGCGTTCAGAATGCTTCAGGGCGGCATGATCTCGGGTTATGCGCTGTCGCTGGCAATTGTGCGCGACACCTCCTCGGAGCAAAAGGCAGCCGGGCTGATCGGCTATATCAGCATGGCGATGGCCGTCGCGCCGATGCTTGGCCCGGTCCTGGGCGGGTTGCTGGATGCTGCCTTCGGCTGGCGCGCCAGTTTCCATTTCTATGCGGGCTCCGGCTTGGCTCTGTTCTGCTTGTGCTGGGCTGATCTGGGCGAGACCAGGCCCGTCCGGGCGGATGCCGCACCGCTGCCGCCGGGCGGGGCCGGAGTGTTATTGAGGGCGCCGCTGTTTTGGGCCTATTCCTCATGCAGCGCTTTTTCGACGGGGGCCTTCTATATCTTTCTGACCGGCGCGCCGCTGGTTGCCGCGCGGCAGTTCGGCGTGCCGCCCGCGGAACTGGGGATTTACATCGGCTCAATCACGGCGGGTTTCATGGCGGGCAGCCTGATCTCCGCCAGGCTGGCGCCCCACTGCGCCCCGGCCACCCTGATGCTGGCCGGGCGCCTCCTCGCCTGCGCTGGCATTGGCGCGGGGCTGGCCATCGCTCTGGTGGGGCAAATTACCCCCATGCTGATATTCGGCAGCACTGTTTTTGTTGGTCTCGGCAACGGTATGACAATGCCAAGCTGCAATGCCGCCGCAATGTCTGTCGCACCGCGGCTGGCCGGCAGTGCCGCCGGGGTGAACGGCGCGCTGACCGTGGCCGCAGGCTCAGTCCTGACCGCGCTGACAGGCTGGTGTCTGCCTGCCGCGAACCCGGCGCCAGTGCTCTTGCTGCTGATGCTGCTGGCCTCGGCCGCGGGGCTTGCCGCGGTCCTTGCTGCCATCCGGCTGCGCCGCGCCGGGGCAGGCGGCAGCCAGGCCGGGGTGCGCTAGTGCGGTCAGCGCAAAACCGCCTTTGTTCAGGCTTGCGGAGTTTGCTGATTTTCAACTTTGCCAACATCATATGCAAACGATTTGCAAATTTGCGAAAATTACCTTTGGCTTCGCTGCAGCGCAATATATGGTCGCGCTGAAATCTACAGGGGACATGTGCCATGAAAGACATCCTTTCCGAGCTGGAAGACCGCCGCCAGGACGCGCGGCTGGGCGGCGGCCAGCGCCGCATCGACGCACAGCATGGGCGCGGCAAGCTGACAGCCCGCGAACGGATCGAACTGCTGCTGGACGAGGGCAGCTTTGAAGAGTTCGACATGTTCATCGGCCACCGCTGCACCGATTTCGGTATGGAAAACAACCGCCCGGCAGGCGACGGCGTTGTCACGGGCTGGGGCACCATCAACGGCCGCCAGGTCTATGTCTTCTCCCAGGACTTCACTGTTCTTGGCGGCTCGGTCTCGGCCACTCACGCCCAGAAGATCTGCAAGATCATGGATATGGCGGTGCAGAACGGCGCGCCTGTCATCGGCATCAACGACTCGGGCGGCGCCCGTATCCAGGAAGGCGTCGACGCGCTCGCAGGCTATGCCGAAATCTTCCAGCGCAACATCATGGCCTCGGGCGTGATCCCGCAGATCTCCGTCATCATGGGCCCCTGTGCCGGCGGCGCCGTGTATTCGCCCGCGATGACCGACTTTATCTTCATGGTCAAAGACACCTCCTATATGTTCGTGACCGGCCCGGACGTGGTGAAAACCGTGACCAACGAGGTGGTGACGGCCGAGGAACTGGGCGGCGCCTCCACCCATACCAAGAAGTCCTCGGTTGCCGATGGCGCCTTTGAAAACGACGTCGAGGCGCTGGCCGAAGTCCGCCGCCTGGTTGACTTCCTGCCGCTGAACAACCGCGAAAAGCCCCCCGTTCGCCCGTTCTTTGACGAACCCGCCCGCATTGAGACCAGCTTGGATACCCTGATCCCGGAAAACCCCAACAGCCCCTACGACATGAAGGAGCTGATCACCAAGGTTGCGGACGAGGGTGACTTCTACGAGATCCAGGAAGACTTCGCCAAGAACATCATCACCGGCTTCATCCGCCTCGAAGGCCAGACTGTGGGCGTTGTCGCCAACCAGCCGATGGTGCTGGCGGGCTGCCTCGACATCGACTCGTCGCGCAAGGCCGCCCGTTTCGTGCGCTTCTGCGACTGCTTTGAGATCCCGATCCTGACCTTCGTCGACGTGCCGGGCTTCCTGCCGGGCACCAGCCAGGAATACGGCGGTGTCATCAAGCATGGCGCAAAACTGCTGTTTGCCTATGGCGAAGCCACCGTGCCGAAGGTCACCGTGATCACCCGCAAGGCCTATGGCGGCGCCTATGACGTGATGGCCTCCAAGCACCTGCGCGGCGACTTCAACTATGCCTGGCCGACCGCCGAGATCGCGGTGATGGGCGCCAAGGGCGCAACCGAGATCATCCACCGCGCCGACCTCGGCGATGCGGACAAGATCGCGGCCCACACTGCGGACTAT
>JBFOLS010000210.1:0-16264 GCA_040830225.1 Leisingera sp. | reverse complement strand
GGGCGCCTTGCCAGCCTGAGCCGCAGGGCGGCGGTGGCCCGGGTGCAGATCCTGTCGCAACTCGGCCGGAACCAGGATGCCCGCGCAGCGCTCAAGGCAGCCTTTGGCAGCCGGCTGGACCCGGGGCTGGACGCGCTTGACGCGCAGCTGCAGGCAGGGGAGACGCTTGTCTTCTCCATCGCCCCCAGCCCGCAAGAGGGTATTTCAGAAGTATTTTACACGCTCGGCTCGGCGCTGAATGGCGATACCGCCAACGACTATGTGCTGATGTACGCCCGCATGGCGGCCTCGCTGCGCCCGGACCATGTCGACGCAATCCTGCTGAGCGCCGGGCTCTTGGACCAGCTCGGCCGCTATGAGCTGTCAGTCGCCACCTATAAGCAGGTGCCCAGCGGACATCCCGATTACCACGCCGCGGAAATGGGCCGCGCCGAGGCCCTGCGCCGCGCGGCCAAGCCGGATGCTGCGATCGAAGTGCTGGAACAGCTGGCCCGCGATTTCCCGGAGCAGCCCGGTGTCTATGTGAGCCTTGGCGATCTTCTGCGTCAGCAGGAAGACTATTCCGGCGCCGCCAGCGCCTATGACAAGGCGCTTGCAAATACTTCGGAGGATTCGCCCAGCCGCTGGTTCCTGCTGTATGCCCGCGGTATCAGCCACGAAAGGCTGAACCAGTGGGAGCACGCCGAGGCCGATTTCCGCGCTTCGCTGGCTCTGGACCCGAACCGGCCGCAGGTGCTGAACTACCTCGGCTATTCGCTGGTGGAGAAGCGCAGCAAGCTGGACGAGGCGCTGGACATGATTGAGCGCGCCGTCGCAGCGCGGCCCGACTCCGGCTATATCGTCGACTCCCTGGGCTGGGTGCTCTACCGCATGGGCCGCTTTGACGAGGCGGTCGGCCACATGGAACGCGCGGTGGAGCTGATGCCGGTGGACCCGGTGGTCAATGATCACCTGGGCGATGTCTACTGGGCCGTGGGCCGTGCCCGCGAAGCCGAGTTCCAGTGGAAGCGGGCCCTGTCCTTCATTGATCCCGACGACACCGACGGCGAGGCCGATCCCGAGCGCATCCGCCGCAAGCTGGACATCGGCCTTGATGCGGTACTGGCTGAGGAAGGCGCTGAGCCGCTGGAAGTGGCCAATGGCGGCTGAGGTCTTTGCGCCTGCCAAGATTAACTTGACCCTGCATGTGACCGGCCGCCGTGAGGACGGCTATCACCTGCTGGATTCGCTTGTGGTCTTTGCGGATGCTGGCGACAATCTGCGGCTTGAGCCCGGTCCGGAGATGATCCTGGATGTCACCGGCCCATTTGCCGAAGGAGTGCCTGCGGATCAGCGCAATCTGGTCTGGAAGGCCGCAGAGGGGGCCGGCTGGCGCGGCCGGATCAGCCTGAACAAGCATCTGCCCCATGGCGCAGGCATCGGCGGCGGTTCTTCAGATGCAGCGGCTCTCCTGGCAGCGGTCGCCGGGCCGGGAACCTCGATTCCGGAGGCTCTGCCACTGTCGCTCGGCGCCGATGTCCCGGTGTGCATGGCGGCCCGGGCCTCGCGCATGCGGGGGATCGGCGGTCAGGTCGCGGCCGTTGCGCTGCCGCAGCTGCACGCGCTGCTGGTCAATCCAGGCGCGCATGTTCCGACCGGCCCGGTGTTTGCGGCGCTTGCCTCCCGTGACAATCCGCCGATGCCTGAGGAGATCCCGGCCTTCACAGGCGCCGAAGATTGCGCCGCCTGGCTGGCGGAACAGCGCAATGACCTGGAAGCCCCGGCCCGCGCGCTGGCGCCCGCCATCGACCGGGCCTTGTCCGATCTGCGCGGCTCCCGCCAGGCGCTGATCGCCCGCATGTCCGGCTCCGGCGCCACCTGCTTTGGGCTCTACCCCACAAAAAAAGCCGCCCATATGGCGGCATACGAGATCGGTGCAGAGCATCCCGATTGGTGGTGCAGCGCCGTTACTCTCACCTGATACGCCGCGCCCCGCGGTTTCCAAGCACTCCCGCCCGCGGCCCGCGCATCAATGATGCTTGCCTGCCGTTGGGCGCCGCGCTGGCGCACGGCGTGCTACCGAGCGTCCGCTTCTTTCTGGTCAAAAATACTCCGGGGGTGAGGCCGCCAGGCCGAGGGGGCAGCGCCCCCTTCCCCTGCTTAACGAACCGGTTCAGTTCAGCCGTGCCACCACGTAATCCGCCAGATCGCGCAGCATGCCGCGGATCTCGTGATCGGGCAGGGCGTCCAGCGCATCCCGCGCCTTGGCGGCCCAGCCATAGGCATCCTCGCGGGTGGCCTCCAGCGTCTTGTACTTCGCCATCAGCGCCAGCGCCTGCTCCAGGTCGCCGTCTTCCTGCTTGCCTTTCTCGATGGTGCGCATCCAGAAGGCGCGCTCCTCATCCGTCGCCTGCGCCACCGCCTTGATCACCGGCAGGGTCAGCTTGCGCTCGCGGAAATCATCGCCGACGTTCTTGCCGGTCGCCTTGCTGTCGCCCTGGTAGTCCAACAGATCATCGGCAATCTGGAAGGCAACCCCCAGCGCATCGCCATAGGCGAACAGCGCTTTCACCTGCTCTTCGGGGGCACCGGCGATCACCCCGCCCACTTCGGTCGCAGCCGAGAACAGCGCCGCGGTCTTGCCGCGCACCACCTGCAGATAGATGTCCTCATCGGTCTTCAGGTTCGAGGCCGCGGTCATCTGCAGCACCTCGCCCTCGGCAATGGTGGCAGAGGCATTGGCCAGAATATCCAGCACCCGCAAAGAACCTGTCTCCACCATCAGCTGGAAGCTGCGGGCAAACAGATAGTCGCCGACCAGAACCGAGCTTTTGTTGTCCCACAGAAGGTTCGCCGTGGGCCGCCCGCGCCGCTGGGCGCTTTCGTCCACAACATCGTCATGCAAAAGGGTGGCGGTGTGGATGAATTCCACCGTCGCCGCCAGTTTCAGGTGATGGTCGCCCTGGTAGCCGCACATCCGCGCTGCCGCCAGCGTCAGCATCGGCCGCAGCCGTTTGCCGCCCGCCTCGACCAGATGCGCGGTCACCTCGGGGATGCGCGGTGCGTGCTCGGACGCCATCCGCGTGCGGATCAGCGTGTTTACCGCCTCCAGCTCTTCCTGCAGCGTTGCGGCCAGCATTTCGTGCGGCTTCCTGGTCATCACTTGGTCCATCACATTCCTGCCTGCGAGGCTCGACAAGACATGCGCCTTGCCCTTAGATCCGTTCTCATGAAAGAGCTTTTGCGCAGCACCGATCCGACGATCATGGCCTTTGCCTCCGCCCTTCTTGAGGGAGAGGATATAGACTGCTTTCAAATGGACGTAAATATGAGCATCCTGGAAGGCGGGATCGGAATCTTCCCGCGCCGGCTGATGGTGCGCGCGGACGATTACGACGAGGCGCTGATCGTGATGCGCGACAACGAAATCCCATTGGGAAGATGAGCGGTTTCGCGGACAGCGACCTGACCTGCAACGGTTTTCTGGGCGGCAGGGTGCAGCTGCGGCAGCCCGTCCGCGGCTACCGTGCCGGGGTGGACCCGGTGCTGCTGGCAGCCGCGGTTCCGGCACGGCCGGGCGAGACGCTGCTGGAGCTGGGCTGCGGCGCCGGCCAGGCGCTGCTCTGCGCCGCGGCACGGGTGCCGGGGCTGATATTGGCCGGTGTGGAGCTGCAGCCGCCCTATGCTGCCCTGGCGCGGCGCAACGCGGCACAGAACGGCCAGGAGATTGAGGTTTTCGAGGCTGACCTCTCCGCGCTGCCGGATGCGCTGAAACAGCGCCAGTTCCATCACGTGATCGCCAATCCGCCTTATTACAAGGCGGGCGCGCACAGTCAGTCACAGGACGCAGGCCGCCGGGTCGCGCTGGGGGAGGAAACACCGCTGGCCGAATGGTTCGCCGCTGCGGCCCGCCGCCTGGCGCCCAAGGGCTATCTGCACATGATCCAGCGGGCAGACCGGTTGCCGGACATGCTGGCGGCCTGCGATGGCGTGCTGGGATCCATCGAAGTGCTGCCGCTGGCCCCGCGCCAAGGCCGCGCCGCCGAACTGGTCATCCTGCGGGCGCGCAAGGGGGGCAGGGCGGACTTTCGTCTGCACGCGCCGCTGATTCTGCATGAAGGCGACCGGCATGAGCGGGACGGGGAGAGCTACCGGCCGGAAATCCGCGCCGTTTTGCGGGACGGGGCGGCCTTGTCCTGGCCAAAGCCCGCCTGATGCGCTCCGGCGCAACCGTAAGGCCGGTTTGCAGAAGTTTCAACCATAGAGAATTTCGGGCAGCAAAACTCTGCCGTAAGGGGCGCCAGCCTGCGGCAAATTGCGCGGCGCATAGCCGATATGAAAATTTCATGACAAAAATAGTGCGGCTGCAGCGTGACAGACGCAAAAACTTATGCTCCACTCTTTCTGTCAAACACATCTAGCTCAAAGAAGGAGGGTTGCCATGAGCCTCAGCTCGCATCTGACCGAACTTAAGAAGAAGCACGAGCATCTGAGCATGGAAGTGGAACAGGCCCAACGATCACCCGGTACCGATGATCTGCAGATTGCGGCAATGAAAAAGCAGAAGCTGAAGCTGAAGGAAGAGATTTCGCGCCTGACAGCCGAAGCAGTCTGAAGAGTTCCGCCGGGACCCATCCCGGCAAGACGAGTTGGAGGGCCTGCCCGGCGTGGCGGCCCTCATTTCATTTCGGGATCACCTTGCGGCGCTGGCCCGTGCCGCAATCAGCGCGCCGCCGGTGATCAGCGCCGCGGCCAGCGCCAGCCCCCAGGAGGCTGCGGCAATTCCTGCCAGCACCAGTATCAGCGTCGACAGCAGGGGTGCGGCATAAGAGCTGGTGCCCAGCATCTGAATGTCGCCCTGTTTGACGCCGATGTCCCAGACATAGAAGGCCAGACCGACCGGCCCGAGGCCCAAGAGCAGGGTTGAGACCCAGCCCAGCGTTCCGGCGGGCCAGATGGTTTCTTCCAGCGCAAAATGCAGTCCCCAGGACGCCGCAGCCGTAGCCAGGCAAAAGACCGCAACCGAACTGGTCGGCGCCTTGCCCACAAGCCGCGACAGCACCGAATAGCCGGACCAGGTCAGCGCGCACAGCAGCGCCAGCCCGTAGCCCGGCAGGTATTGCGCCTCAAATCCGCCGCCGCCGCCCGAAATGATGGTGGCCGCCCCGGCAAAGCCCAGCACCGCGCCAATCAGATGCCCCGCCTTCAGCCTCTCCCCCGGCAGCAGGCCGGAAAACAGCACGATCAGCAGCGGCCACAGATAGGCAATCAGCCCGGCCTCTGCCGCCGGTGCCAGCCGCAGGGCCGAAAAATAGAGCGCGTGATAGCCGAACAGCCCCACCGTGCCAAAGGCATAGACCTTGAAAGGGACTTCTTTCAGCTGTCCCAGCTTGCCGGAGGCCGCGGTCCAGATGATCCCTAGCGTGCCGCCGATGCTGAAGCACAGCGCGTTCAGCAACAGCGGCGGTGCTGGCTCCGATCCGACGGTCAGCAGCGCCAGCAGCGACCACAGCAGGACAGCGATAAAGCCAATGGCGGTCGCACGGGTCTTGGTCATGGCGGGGGAATGTCCT
Source organism: Leisingera sp. (assembly GCA_040830225.1). GTDB lineage: Bacteria > Pseudomonadota > Alphaproteobacteria > Rhodobacterales > Rhodobacteraceae > Leisingera. The sequence goes on along the minus strand of JBFOLS010000210.1, from coordinate 10,712 downwards.
CAACCGGGATAATCTCGAATCCCTCAGAGACGTAGGCGGTTTTCTCGATCTCGGCAATGAACCAGTCGCGGAACGCTGCGATCTGGGGCCGGTTTTCGGTCCCCGGCGCGCACAGGAACCGGAAATGCGCTTTGGTCTGGATGGCGGTCTTGAATGGCGCCACCAGCCGCCCCGCGTGCAGATCGGTAATCGCCATGCCCCGCCGCCCCAGCGCCACACCTGCGCCTGAGACAGCCGCGTCAATCGCATGATCCGCTTGCGAGAAATGCGAGCCGTGGGTCGGGTCGTAATCAATCCCTTGGCTTCTGAACCAGGCGGGCCAGTCGCAGGGCGGGTCCAGAAAGTCGATGGATTCATCGAAGATCAGCGGCGCCTCCATCAGGCTCTCCGGCGTGGTGTAGCGCTCTGCCAGCTCCGGCGACATCACCGGCGTCACCCATTCCGGCGGCACTGGCAGCACATACAGCCCCTCATCCGGCCCGTAACCAAAGCGGATCGCCACATCGACTTCGTCCCGGACGAAATCCAAAATCCGCAGCGTGGCCGAGAACCGCAGGTCGATCTCCGGATGCGCGCGGGCAAACTCATAAAGCCGCGGCGCCAGCCATTTCGCCGTCAGCCCCGGCCCTGCAGTCACTGTCAGCGTGGTGTTGTCCTGCAGCCGCCGGGTGGCCCGCCAGGCCGCCGTCAACGCCTCGAACCCTTCCGCGGCCCCCGGCGCGAGCGTCTTGCCCGCCTCGGTCAGTTCCACCGCCCGGTTCAGGCGGCGGAACAGCGGCTGGCCCAGATGCTCCTCCAGCGACTTGATCTGAAAGGACAGCGCGGCCGGGGTCACATTCAGCTCCTCCGCCGCCTTGGCAAAGGACATGTGGCGGGCGGCAGCGTCAAAGGCGCGCAAGGCGGTGAGGGGCGGCAGGCGGTCAATCATGTTCAGACAAGTACAGCTTAACTGAAGCTCCGAAAAGACTCGTTTGTCCTTTTGACGGAACGTTCTCATATTGGGTGCAGGTAAAGGATACTGATCCGAAAAGGAGGCCTGATATGCTGGAATACACTGCGGATGCCGCCATCAAGACCGCCATGGCCCGTGCCCATGCCGAACGCGGGCTGGTGCTGAAACAGGCGTGGACCTGGCTGTTCGGCAAGCGGCCGGCCCCTGTCCTCCGCCCCAAGGTTTCCCGCTGGGCCTGAGCGCGCTCTGATTTCGAGAAAAAGGCACTTACGGGATAGGAAAAGGGCCGGTCCAGATGGACCGGCCCTTGCCGTTTTCGCTGACAGGTCAGCTCAGACGAAGAACTGCGCGCCGTTGGCCGAGATGGTCGAGCCGTTGATGAAGCCCGAGTCGTCGGAAGCCAGGAAGGCCACGCAGCGGGCGATCTCTTCCGGCTCGCCCAGACGGCCTGCCGGGATCTGGCCGATGATCGATTCACGCACCTTCTCCGGAACCGCCATCACCATTTCGGTGGCGATATAGCCGGGGCAGATGGCGTTGGCGGTGATGCCTGCGCGGGCGCCTTCCTGGGCCAGCGACTTCACGATGCCCAGATCGCCGGCTTTGGTGGCGGCATAGTTCACCTGGGCGAACTGGCCCTTCTGGCCGTTGATCGAGGAGATCACGATGACGCGGCCGAACTTGCGCTCGCGCATGCCGGGCCAGATCGGGTGCACGGTGTTGAACACGCCGGTCAGGTTGGTGTCGATCACCTGCTGCCACTGCTCCGGGGTCATCTTGTGGAACGGCGCGTCGCGGGTGATGCCGGCGTTTGCCACCACGATGTCGATCGGGCCCAGGTCCTCTTCGACCTTGGCGATGCCTGCAGCGCTTTCCTCGTAGCTGCCCACATTCCACTTATAGGTCTTGATGCCGGTTTCTTCGGTAAACTTTGCCGCGGCTTCGTCATTGCCGGCATAGGTCGCTGCCACAGTGCAGCCTTGCGCCTGCAGCGCTTGGGAAATTGCTGCGCCGATGCCGCGGGAGCCGCCGGTGACGAGTGCAGTACGTGCCATTCAAGAATCCTCCAGTCATAGTCTCTTGGTAATCTTGCTACAGATTCCATTTAGTGAGCGCAACAATATTGCGCAGCAAAATTCTGCGTTGCCGCGAAAAAATTGTCGCACCTGCAGTATAGACCTGCCGTGTAAAAGAAAAAGGACGCCCCGGGGGGCGTCCCTCTCATTTAACGGTTTGTTGCCGGTTTTATGGGCGCTCGACACACATGGCGACGCCCATGCCGCCACCGATGCAAAGGGTGGCGAGGCCTTTTTTGGCGCCGCTGCGCTTCATTTCGAACAGCAGGGTGTTCAGAACCCGGCAGCCGGAGGCGCCGATCGGGTGGCCGATGGCAATTGCGCCGCCGTTCACGTTCACGATCGACGGATCCCAGCCCATGTCCTTGTTCACCGCGCAGGCCTGGGCGGCAAAGGCTTCGTTGGCTTCGACCAGGTCCAGGTCGCCAACCGACCAGCCGGCCTTTTCCAGCGCCTTGCGCGAAGCGTAGACCGGGCCAACACCCATGATCGACGGGTCGAGGCCCGCGGTGGCGTAAGAGGCAATGCGCGCCAGCGGCTCGATGCCGCGGCGCTCGGCTTCATCAGCGCTCATCAGCAGGGTGGCGGCGGCACCGTCGTTCAGGCCGGAGGCGTTCGCAGCAGTGACCGAACCGCCGTCACGGACAAAGGCCGGGCGCAGCTTCTGCATCGCTTCCATGGTGGCGCCGTGACGGATGTATTCGTCCGCATCCACGGTGATGTCGCCCTTGCGGTGCTTGACCACAAACGGGGTGATCTCGTCGACAAATTTGCCCGCTTTTTGCGCGGCTTCCGCCTTGTTTTGCGAAGCCACGGCAAATTCATCCTGCATATCGCGGGAGATCTGCCACTGGTTGGCCACGTTCTCGGCGGTCTGGCCCATGTGGTAGCCGTTGAAGGCATCCCACAGGCCGTCGCGGATCATGGTGTCGATGTATTTGAGGTCGCCCATCTTGTGGCCGGCCCGCAGATGCGCAGCATGGGGGGAGAGGGTCATGTTCTCCTGGCCGCCGGCTGCAACGATCGAGGCGTCGCCCAGCTGGATGTGCTGAGCAGCCAGCGCCACGGCGCGCAGGCCGGAGCCGCACACCTGGTTGATGCCCCAGGCAGCGCTTTCCTGCGGCAGGCCGGCATTGATATGCGCCTGGCGGGCCGGGTTCTGGCCCTGGGCGGCGGTCAGCACCTGGCCCATGATGGTTTCCGAAACTTCGGACTTGTCCACACCGGCACGCTCCACCACGGCTTCCAGCACGGCAGCGCCCAGGTCATGGGCCGGGGTATTGGCGAACGAGCCGCCAAAGGAGCCGACGGCGGTGCGCGCGGCGGATGCGATTACAACATTGGTCATTGATTTCTGGTCCTCTGCCATCAATTCAGGTCTCCCGGGAGAGCCCCGCCCGGCCGGTTTTAAATCAGCTGCGCAAGAATCTTTCCCGAATCCTCCGGGTACCGACATAATCTATTGCTGCACGTGCAGCAATTGACAGGGTGTCTCAGGGGGTGCGGAAGAGTCAACCATCAGAACCGTCCCTTGTTGTACGAATTCGGTCATCCCGGTTGTTTTGATGCTGCAAGGCAGCAGAAGCAGGCCGGAGGCAGCAGCGGTCAGCCGGTAAAGACCGCCCGCAAAGTAAAGCTGTAGTCGCCGGGAGCCAAGGCTTTGGGCGCACGGGGCAAGCGGGCTTTCCTCACGGCGCGCATGGCGGCCTGGTCTACTGCCGTGTTGCCTGAACTCTGAGTGACTGAGACAGCCACCAGCCGGCCTTGGGCCGAGACTGTTATGCGAAGCCGCACTGTTCCTGTACCGCCGCCGCGGGGCGGGCGTTTCTGCCGTTCGACCCGCGAGATGATTGCGGCTCCCCAGCGGTTCTTCAGGCTGGAGGTGCGGTTTGAATCACCGGTAGTGGCGGCATCCGCGCCGTCATCCCCCTTGGCTTGGCGCTGGCTGCTGCGGTGCCTTGACCGGGGGCGCGGGAGGTGCGGGTGTGTGGACCTCGGACGGGCGGTTCCAGTCCGCAACCTGCTGCGAAAGACCTGCCGGGGCGGTGGCCAGGGTCACTTGCCCGCTGCCGCTGCTGCCGGTTCTCGCGGATCAGCGCGGCCAACCGCTCGGTCAAGGTTTCAGCCTCCACCGGCACCCCCTTCAACCACAGCGCCTGGCGCAGCTCCGCCTTGGCGATGCGGGTGGTTTTCTTTTCCGCGGCCTCGGCGCCCAAGCCCGGCGCCAGCAGCGCCTGCATGGCAGCCCCGGCAACCCGGCCAGCGGGGTTTGCCCCGGGGCGGCAGGCGGGGTGCCGCCCTCGCGCCACTCCGCAAACCAGGCTTCAGCCTGCGGTTTGCGCCAGACGCCCGCCTGGGCAAGCCTGATCACCCGCCAGAAGAACAGCGCCAGAGTCAGCACCGACAGGGCGGCAATCACCCTAAGCGCCGGGCCGCCGCGGGCCATGAAATCAAGGAGAGGGGCAAGGGTCATCGCAGCCTCCGTCAGTGGCCCGGGTTTTCCGGGTCGGATTGTTCGGCACCGCGGTCAAAACGTTCCGCATAGGCCTCGGTCAGCCGGTTTGGCCCGTGCAGCACCCGCCATTGCCGGATGCCGTTGCGCCAGCCAGCCCGGCCTTCGCGGGTCTCCGGCTCTTCGGCGTCTTCCGCCGGGGTTTCCGCCTGCAGCAGCTCCCAGACTGCCTGCTTGCCCTGGCTGTAGGCTTCGGCGCCCCAGGCGCCCAGCAGTTCCTGGAAAGCGTCAAAGGCTGCACGGTTGAACACCTTGTCCTCGCCCGGCCGTCCAATAACCGGGTTTTCCGGATGCGCCGCAACACGGCACCCAGCCCTCGGGGATCGGAGTGTTGGCGGAATGGGTGCGCCCGGCCTTCAGAAGCTTGGGCAGCACATGCGTGTGCGGGCCCTCGGGGGATTTGCCGCCGGTATCCGGCCCGCCGATCATCTGATAGACCTCGACCCGGCCGATGCGGGTCAGCAGCACCCGGTGGGGATGATGCTGCAAGATTGCGCCCATCGCCGGGTTGCCATGCTCAAACAGCGAGCGGCCAGTGTTTTCATTCAGCACCGCCAGCAGCTCGGGATCGGCGGTGCGGATGCAGAAATCCGCCTGGTACTGGCCCAGCCCCATGTCGAACAGCCGGGCGCGGCAGTCTTCCTCGCGCAAGGCGTCCTCATCGGGGCCAAGCGCGGTCAGCGCACCGCGCTGGCTCATCGCGGCGTCATCATGCGGCAGGCACAGCGACACGGCTTGCGTCCAGCGGTGCGGCTTGGGGCTGAGCGTTTCATAGGCGACCGGGCGCACGCCCTCCAGGGTGTCAATGCGCACACCGCCGCGCCTGTTTACCTGCATCAGCCCGGCATATTCCTGCGGGGCCGGGTCGCCATAAACATGGTGGAACTCGGCAATGGCGCCGAACGAGCCCATGTTCCAGCCGCAGCCCTCCTGCGTCAGTGCCGCTTTCAGCACTTGTTGAAGCTCAGGCATGTGCTGCCCTCCTGTTGGTTGTTTTTCATTCCAGGGCGCCAACGTGGACGACCTGGTAAGCGGCCTTTTCGATGGCTTCGCCAGTGCCGGTCCTGTCGAGGTGCGGCCGGGGAGGGCGATGCCCACCTCCATCACCGCGGCGGAGCGGGCCTGGACGGCAATGCTCAGCGCCTCAATCAGCCCGGCCTGGGTCAGCCCTTCGGACAGGCGCAAGGCCACATTTATGGTGCCCCAGCTGCGGCTGGCGTAATCCATCCGGCGGCCCACGCGCTCGGCGTTTGAGTGGCCGACCTTGGCCACCGCATGGGCTTGGATGCCGTCCGCTGCGGCCGAAGCCTCGCAATAGCGGCGCACATCGCGCGAGGTGAGGAAGGCTGCAGTGCGGGCGCGCTCAACCGCCCTCATCTCTGCCAGCGAACTGCGCCCGCCGGAGCTGATCAGCCCCGGCGCCGCGCGCATCAGGCTGGTTTTGCCGGTGCGGTTCGGGCCCAGCAGGCCAACGAATTCGCCGGCTTGGATCTCAAAGGACACGTTCTGGATCACGGGGCGGCCGCGCAGGGTGTCCGAGAGGTTTTCGACCGAAAGTACGCTCATGCCAGTACCAGATCCGGCTTCAGCAGATAGATTTCCTCCGCTTTGCCGTGGTTGATGGGGTAGGTCAGGGCTTCTTCAGCCATGGCGGATATCCGTGGTGACCAAGCCGCGGCCGTTGGATGTCTGCAGGGTGGCGCTCAGCTGCATTTCATGCTCGGGGCGCCGGACCTCGACCGAACCGTCAGAATTGCTTGCGTCCAGATAGGTGTAGGATAGAAGCAGATCGAGGTATTCGGTGGCTTCCATGTTTGCCGACAGCTCGACGCCCTGGCGGTCGCTGTCGCCCGCCTGATAACGGTATGAGAACGTGGTGAGTTTCACCATGTAGCTCTCGATCTCGCCTGTCCGGGCCTCGTCGTCCCAGGTCACATCAACCAGACCGCGCCCTTGGAGGAGTGGCACCTCAACTCCGAAATCAAAGCTGCGGTTCTTCTCCGGATGCAAGTTCGGATTGCCGAGATAGGTGGTCGTGCAGAAGGTGCTGTTGGCAAACAACTCAAAATTCGAGGGGTTCACGATGCCGGTGCCGGCCGGGCTGTGCAGGCGCACGCCGTTGTCAGCAAAAGTGTAAGAGACACTGGCGGTCCAACTGGTGGCATCTTCGAACACGCTGTTGTTGTCGTGGCGCCCCCCAAGCTTCAGCCGCCGGTGACAAGGTCGTCGCCTTTCAGCTGGGCGGTGTTGCGGCGGTTGCCGTCCTCTTCGCCGCCATGCCCGGTGCCGGTGCTGCCGGTCTTGGTGATGATATTGCTCACTCCGGCCGAGGCGTTGGAGCCGTAGAACACCGGTTACGGTCCGCGCAGGACCTCGATCCGTTCGAGATTTGCTGTGTCCAGGCCGGACAGGATGTATTTGCTGTCACCGCCGGAAGCTTCGACGCCATCAATCAGGAGCATAGTGTGATTGGCCTCGGCACCGCGGATGCGGACCTGTGCGAAACTGTCGCCGGAGGCGTTCACCATCAGGCCTGGCGCCGAGCGCAGCGCGTCCTGGAGGGTGGTGATGCTGCGCTTTTCGATTTCCCCGCTGGTCACCACCGCGGCCGGGCGGCCGTATTCCTGGGCTTCAACCGGGGTGAAGCCGCCGGAGGCGATGATCCCGCCCAAGTCGGTGACCCCGGTATCCTGGGCGGTTGCGAGTGCGTGGGCAGCGCCCAGGGCAGTGGCCATCGCGGCGACAGGGCAAGTTTGCCCTGCGCATTCCATTCCTCCGGGCCCGCGGGGATGCCCACAGGCCAAGCAGTTGCCCATTCCGGGCAGCATGTTCAGAATTGGGTCCTTGGAAGGCAATGCCCCGCAGACGGTGAAAACTGCCGTTCAGCAGGCACTGCCGGTGCAAGGCCGGGGTCAGCCTGCCTGGGCGCTCTGCTTCATATCCTCGATCCAAGGCGGTGAGACGGAGGGTGCGCCAAAAAGATAGCCCTGCAGGCAGTCGACGCCATTGGCGACGAGGAATTCGGCGTCTTCCTGACTTTCGACCGACTCCGCGACAGTAAACATGTCGAATTGCTTGGCGATGCCGATCAGGGCGCGGACGACGGCCTGATTGTCATAATTGGCATGAATGCCCCGGACGAACTGGCCGTCGATCTTGACCGCGTCGAAGAAGAACTGGCGGAAACTGCCGATGGCGGTGGTGCCGGCGCCGAAGTTGTCCAGCGCAAAGGCAATGCCGTGCTGCTGCATCCGGCCCATGAAGTCGGTGACCAGTTCCGGGGCCGCCATCGCCGAAGCCTCGGTGATTTCCAGCACAAGCCGCTCGCCCAGGTTGGCATCGCGTTTCAGGAACCGCTCCAGCACTTGGGTCCAGCGCTGATAGCCGATGGAACGCGCCGACATGTTGATGGAGAGGCGGATCTGCGGAAACTTGTCCAGCGCCCGCAGCCCGTGCTGCAGCGCCAGGCAGTCCATTTCGCGGCCGATTTCCTTGTCTTCCACCACATGCATGAATTCGCGGGCGGGAATCACCCGGCCCGTCGGGTCCATCACCCGGATGTAGCCCTCGTAAAAGGCGACCCCATGCGGGGCCATCGCCTGCATCACGGGCTGATAGGCCAGCACGGTTTGATTGTGCTGCACCGCCTCGGCGACCATCTCGAGCGTGGACTTGTCACGGCCGACCACCGCTGCATTCAGCGGGTTTTCCGAGCCTTCGGGGAGATCTGCCTTGTGGTTTCGTCTGTTCATGCGCTGCTGAGACCTTGTTTCGGCAAAGTTGTGACACAGTATGATTTGCCCCGCAGCATCCGGCAAAAGGGTTGAGGCGGAATTAAAGATTGCATTTGAATCAATCGCCGCCGGCCCGGCCGCGGGCCGCCAGGCGCCTGCCGGCGCCCAGGGGCCGCCTCGGTCTGCCAGCAGCCGGGCCGGCCCTAGACCATGGCCGGCGCGCGCTGGGGCTGTGGCAGCACCCGCATCTGCACCACTTGCTCAACAAAGGGCACCAGCCCCTCGGGGCCGGAACTGCGGTCCTTCAGGTGGATGCAGACATCGGGCCGGAGCGCGGCGATAATGCCGATCAGATCGCCGCGTGTCTGGTCATCCAGCCCCGCGCCCATGATCACGCATTCGATGCGCGGCTCGGTTTCCAGCTGGCGCACCACCTCGGGCTGATCATGCGCGCCCAGCCATTGAATCGGCAGATGATCCAGCTGCTCGGCCACATCGCCGATCACATGCGGCAGCTTGCCGATCAGTAACACAACAGGTTTCATTTCACTCTCCACCCTACATTCGGGCGTCCTTTTTGAGACGTCCCTCAGGAATGAAGTAGTGCGAATTTTTGCCGGGTCAGGTGAGGGCGGTGTGCTTAGAAGGCGTAGGTAGCCGACCGGCCTTTGCCTTTGTCGCGGGTGAACGTCACGGTATTGCCCTCGGTCGTGACCGTCCCGCAGTTTTCCGGCAGCTGCCGCTGCCCGATAAAGACATTGCGGCAGAAAAAACGCTTGTGCCAGACCCAGGCGCCGATGATTTTCTCTCCCTTCGGTGACACGCCTTGAATTTTCCCGTCAGCGGTGATGAGAATCCAGTGATTTTCGGCTGTCAGCTTTTTGCCAACGATGGCGGCAAGAAAGTTCTTTTGCTTCTTGATGGCGCCGGCGCTAGCGGGGGCTGCAGCTGCCAAGCTGAGGGCCGCAGCGCAGGCGGCCCAAAACAGAGTTTTCATAAGACACTCCCGAAAAAATTTAAACTGAACACCGGGAGAGCTTGTCAGCACCGGCCGGGAAATTCAATTCCCGGCTGAGATTTCGGCGGCGTTTTCGCCAATCATCGCCCGAACAATCGCCTTGGCGCTGTCCGAGTTCCACTCGGCATCGCCCAGCAGCCGCGCGACTTCCTTGCCGTCACGGTCCAGTAGCACGGTGATCGGCAGGCCGATCACCGCCATCTCGCGGGCCAGCGCCTGCTTCGGGTCCTGGTGGCGGGGCAGGTTGGAGATACCGTTTTCGTCAAAGAACTTTTGGATCCCCGCAGGCGAGTTGCGCCCGGTGGCGATGGTCAGCACTTCGAATTCCTCGCCGCCGAATTCCTCCTGCAGCTCGGCCAGCTGCGGCATTTCCTTGCGGCAGGGGGCGCACCAGGTGGCCCAGAAGTTCAGCAGCACCACCTTGCCCTTGTAGTCTTCCAGGCTGGCGGTGCCTGCCCCGTCGGCCAGTTCAAACGCCGCGTTGGAAGTGCCGCGCGGCTCGGAATGCACGACCAGCCGCTTGAGGCTGTCCTCGCGCAGCGCTTCCAACTGCGCCTGTTCTGCCGCAGCCGCGGCATTTGCACCCAAGGTCAGGGCCATATAAAGGGAAAGCTGACGAAACAGACGCATTTTATCTCCGGGGTTCCACACCATGACAGATCAATCCTCGAACCAGATGTGGGGCGGCCGCTTTGCCGCAGGTCCCGACGCGATCATGGAGGCGATCAACGCCTCGATCGGGTTCGACAAGCGGATGGCAGCACAGGACATCGCAGGCTCCAGGGCCCATGCGGCGATGCTCGCCGCGACAGGCGTCATTACGGATAATGATGCCGAGGCCATTCGGGAAGGGCTGCTCACCGTTTTGTCAGAAATCGAGGGCGGAACGTTCCAGTTTTCTACCGCGCTGGAAGACATCCACATGAATGTGGAGGCCCGCCTGAAGGAAATCATCGGCGAGCCCGCAGGCCGTCTGCACACCGGCCGGTCGCGCAACGACCAGGTGGCGACCGATTTCAAACTCTGGGTGCGGGACCAGCTGGATGCGGCCGAAAGCGGCCTGCTGGCGCTGATCAAGGCGCTGCTGAGCCAAGCCGAAGCCGGCGCCGACTGGGTGATGCCCGGCTTCACCCACCTGCAGACTGCGCAGCCGGTGACCTGGGGCCACCACATGATGGCCTATGTCGAAATGTTCGGCCGTGACCTCTCCCGCGTTCGCGACGCCCGCGCCCGGATGAACGAATCGCCCCTGGGCGCTGCGGCACTTGCAGGCACCTCCTTCCCGATCGACCGGGAGATGACGGCCAGCGCGCTGGGCTTTGACCGCCCGGCGGCCAACTCGCTGGATGCGGTCTCCGACCGCGACTTTGCGCTGGAGTTCCTGTCTGTGGCGTCGATCAGCGCCGTGCATCTGTCGCGC
>JBFOLS010000209.1:0-3144 GCA_040830225.1 Leisingera sp. | reverse complement strand
GCGGCCATGATCTCGCGGCGCTGTTTGAATATCACCTTGCGCTGGTCGTTCATTACGTCGTCGAACTTCAGCACGTTCTTGCGCATATCGAAGTTGCGGCCTTCGACCTTGGCTTGGGCGCGTTCCAGCGACTTGTTCACCCAAGGGTGAATGATCGCCTCGCCTTCCTTCATACCAAGGGAGGACAGCAGCTTGTCCAGCCGCTCAGAACCGAAAATCCGCATCAGATCATCTTCGAGGCTGAGATAAAAGCGGGTGCGGCCCGGGTCGCCCTGGCGCCCCGAACGGCCGCGCAACTGGTTGTCGATGCGGCGGCTTTCGTGGCGCTCGGAAGCCATCACGAACAGCCCGCCTGCATCCAGGACCTTTTGCTTCTCTTCCGCGTGCTTGGCCTCTTCGGCTGCACGCAGCTCTGCCGGATCTGCCTCGGGGTTTGCTGCCAGAGCTTCGAGCACCTTCATCTCGACATTGCCGCCCAGCTGAATGTCGGTGCCGCGGCCGGCCATGTTGGTGGCGATGGTCACCGCGCTATGGCGGCCGGCATCCGCAACGATCTGCGCTTCCTGCTCGTGGTGGCGGGCGTTCAGAACATTGTGCTGGATACCTTCCTGCTCCAGCAAATGGCTCAGAAGCTCGGATTTTTCAATCGAGGTGGTGCCCAGAAGAACCGGCTGGCCCTTCTCATGCGCCACTTTGGCTTCCTTGATCATCGCCTCGTATTTCTCACGGGCGGTGCGGTAAACCTGATCGTCCTCATCCACACGGGCAATCGGCCGGTTGGTCGGAACTTCGACCACGCCCAGGCCATAGATTTCCTGGAATTCTTCGGCCTCGGTCATTGCGGTGCCGGTCATACCGGACAGCGTGCTATAAAGGCGGAAATAGTTCTGGAAGGTCACCGAGGCCAGCGTCGTGTTTTCCGGCTGGATGTCGACCTCTTCCTTGGCCTCAATCGCCTGGTGTAGGCCTTCCGACAGGCGGCGGCCAGGCATCATTCGGCCTGTGAACTCGTCGATCAGCACCACCTGGCCATCACGGACGATGTAATCCTTGTCGCGCTGGAACAGTTTGTGGGCCCGCAGGGCCTGGTTCACGTGGTGAACAACGGTGGTGCTTTCCGGATCATAAAGCGACGCCTCCTGATCCAGCAGCCCGTGTTCGCGCAGTTTCTGCTCCAGGTATTCGTTGCCGTCCTCGGTGAAGGTCACACCGCGGGTCTTCTCATCAATCTCATAGTGTTCTTCCGACAGAAGCGGAATCACCTTGTCGATGGTCGAATAGAGCTCGGAGCGGTCCTCGGCCGGGCCCGAGATGATCAACGGGGTACGGGCCTCGTCGATCAGGATCGAGTCCACCTCGTCGACGATGGCAAAGTTGTGCTGCTTCTGGAACACTTGGTCCAGCGACGGCTTCATGTTGTCGCGCAGGTAGTCAAAGCCCAGCTCGTTGTTGGTGGCATAGGTGACGTCGCTGCTATAGGCCGCCATCTTCTCGTCGTCCGGCTGGCCGGACCAAATCACACCGGTGGTCATGCCGAGCTGGGCAAAAACCTTGCCCATCCATTCGCTGTCGCGCTTGGCCAGGTATTCGTTCACCGTGACCACGTGCACGCCCTTGCCACTCAGCGCGTTCAGATAGGCCGGGAAGGTCGCGACCAGAGTCTTGCCCTCACCCGTCTTCATCTCGGAAATGTTACCCTGATGCAGGAACAAACCGCCCATCAGCTGCGTGTCAAAGGCACGCAGGCCCAGAGCGCGCTTGGCAGCTTCACGCACGTTGGCAAAGGCCTCGGGCAGCAGCGCATCCAGGCTCTCACCGCCCATGGCACGCTTGCGCAGCTCTTCGGTCTTTTCGATCAGGCCCTCGTCGCTCAGCTTCGCAAACTCTTCTTCCAGCCCGTTGATCTGCGCAATCAGCGGCCGCGTCGCCTTGATTTTACGGTCATTCGGCGTACCGAAAACCTTTTTGGCGAGTGTTCCGAAACCCAGCATATTTTCTCCAGCGATCCTATCTGTGGCCTTTGCACCGGGCAGGCTTGCCCGCCGTGTCCGCAACCCATAAACAATGGTGGAAAGACGGTCCTGCCATTGGCCTCAAGGCGATGTAAGCGGCAGGGTATTGAGTGTCAACGGCAGGCCCCCATGCGGCCTAGGAATAGGAAGGTTTCAATGCGTAAAGGTCTCACTTTTCTGCGTGGTATGGCAGTGGCGGCTTTTGCTGCGCTTCCGCTGACCGCAGCAGCCGCTCCGCATGCCAACACTGTGGTTGCCTCGGTCAACGGCGAAGAGATCACCATTGGTCATATGGTGATGGCCCGCGAGAACCTACCTCAGCAGTACAAGCAGCTGCCCGATGACGTCCTCTATAACGCCATCCTTGATCAGCTGATCCAGCAAACCGCGCTGAAGCAGCAGCTGCGTGGCGAAGTTCCACAGTATGTGCAGCTCTCGGTGGAGAATGAAGAACGCGCCATGCTGGCTGCAGATGTGATCGAGATGATCATGAGCAAGGCCAGCACCGAAGAAAAGCTGCGCGCAGCCTACGACGAAAAATACTCCTCGGGCGACGGCGGCGACGAGTTCCATGCCGCCCACATTCTGGTCGAAAGCGAGGAGGATGCGCTGGAAGTCAAGAAGGAGCTCGATGCAGGTGCCGATTTCGCCACTCTGGCCAAGGAGAAATCCACTGGCCCCTCCGGCCCCAACGGCGGCGATCTGGGCTGGTTCACCACCGGCCGCATGGTGCCGGAGTTTGAACAGGCGGTTCTGAAACTGCACTCGGGTGAGATCTCCGGCCCGGTGCAGACACAGTTCGGCTGGCATGTAATCCTGCTGAATGAGCGCCGCAAGACCGAGGCCCCGGAGTTTGACAAGGTTCGCGTGCAGCTGGCCGATGAGCTGCGCCAGAAAGCGGTCGAGGACCGAGTGAACGAGCTGACTGCGGCCTCTAAAATTGAACGGCCCGAGATCGAGGACCTGGACCCGGCCATTCTCCAAGACCTCAGCCTGATAAGGAACTGATCATGAGCGGAACGATGCCTGTCTCTCCGCTGGCGCCTGCCAGCTTCCCCGATCTTCCGGTGATCAAGGGCGTGCGCTTTGCCTCTGCCGCCGCCGGTGTCAAATACCAAGGCCGCACCGATGT
>JBFOLS010000208.1:0-3817 GCA_040830225.1 Leisingera sp. | reverse complement strand
CGATTATTCCATCCGCAATGCCGTCACCGGATCCAGGCGCGATGCGCGCCTCGCCGGGAAGAAACCGAACACCATTCCCACGGCCGAGGCCAGGCCGACCGCGCCGATCAGCGACAGCGGGCTGAGGAAGACCGGCCAGCCGGCCAGCCGGCTGGCGCCAAAGGCCAGCCCGGCTCCCGCGGCCAGCCCGATCAGTCCGCCAAGGAAACACAGCAGCACCGCCTCCATCAGAAACTGGAACTGGACATCCCGTGCCCGTGCGCCCACCGCGATGCGCAGGCCGATTTCGCGGGTGCGCTCGGTGACCGACACCAGCATGATGTTCATGATGCTGATCCCGCCCACCACCAGCGACACGCCGGCGATGCCGGCCAGCAGCCAGCCGATGGTGCGCGATGTTGCGTGCCGGGCTGCCATCAGGGCTGCCGGGTCTACAATGCGGAAGTCGTCAGCACGGCCCTCCCGGATCCGGTGCCGTTGCCGTAGCAAACGGGCGGCTGCTTGTTCCGCCAGTTGCACCGAAGCGGCCGAAGAGGCCTTGGCCAGAATATAGTCAACCGAGCCGCGGTGAACCGGGTTTGCGCTGCCGAACAGCCGCCTTTGCGCGGTGCTGATCGGAATGAAGATGATGTCGTCCTGGGCCCGCCCGGAGCCGGAGGTGCCTTTAGGGGTCAGGATGCCGATCACTTCAAACGGCACAGAAAGGACCCGGATGGTTTTGCCAACGGGCTCGTCTTCGCCAAACAGTTTGCGAGCGGTTTCGGTTCCAAGCAGCGCCACTTTGCCGCCGTTTTGCTGTTCCTTCCCGGAAAACAGCCGTCCGTGGCTCACCGGCCATTCCCGGATGGTGAAATACCGCGCCGTTGTGCCGTTGACCGTCACCCAGGTGTTCCGGTTCTTGTTGATAACCTGCAGATCCGCACGGACCGAGGGCGCCGCCGCAACAACCTGTGGCACTTGGGCATTGATCGCGTCAGCATCGGATTCCCGCAGGATTGCAGCCTGATACAGGCCTGCCTTTGCATCAGCGCCCCGGTTCAGTTCCGGCACGATCATCAGCACGTTGGCGCCAAGCGTCTTGATCTGACGGTCGATTTCCCGCTGCGCACCTGCCGCGAAAGCCACCATCGCAACAACCGAAGTGACCCCCACTATAATGCCCAGCATGGTCAGCGCACTGCGCAGTAAATTTGCCCGCAGCGCCCTGAAGGCAATCCGAAGGCTTTCAAACAACGTCATTGCGGTCTCCGCGGCGGACAACGTCCTCTGCGGCCTCCCTGCCGGCGGGACGCGGGTTTGCCAAACCCGCAGCGCTTTGATGCCGCACAAACCGTGCGGCGGTAAGCGGATGTTCCGGGCCGTGCGGATTTTCCACCTGCTCATCGGCGGTGATCCGGCCGTCCTTCATGCGCAGGATGCGGCCTGCATGGCGGGCGACCGTCTCGTCATGGGTAATGACGGCAATGGTTCTGCCGGCACGGTTGATCTCGTGAAACAGAGACAGAACCTGCAGCCCCTTTCCACTGTCGAGGGCACCGGTTGGTTCATCGGCCAGGATCAGCCGGGGACGGTTGGCCAGCGCCCGGGCTATTGCGATCCGCTGTTGCTCGCCGCCGGAAAGCTGGCTGGGAAAATGCCGCTGCCGGTCTTCGAGCCCAACCCTGTGCAGCAGCTCAAGTGCCCGGGTTCTGCGCTCGGCCCTCCCAGCACCGGTGTAGATCATTGGAAGTTCCACATTCTCCAGCGCGGTAAGCCGGGGCAGCAGGTTGTAGGACTGGAAAATGAACCCGAAGTCCCGGCTCCGCAGTTTGGCCCGGGTGTCTGCCGGCATATCTTCCGTGTTCTGCCCGCGAACTTGCAGGGATCCCGCGCTTGGCCGCTCCAGCAGGCCCAGAATGGCCATCAATGTCGATTTTCCCGAGCCGCTCGGCCCGGTGATCGCCAGAAATTCCCCCTCAGCCAGGGAAAACGAGCAATCCTTTACCGCTTCAATCCGGGCTGTGCCGCTCTGGTAGCTTCTGCTGATGTGCTGAGCCGTGAGGAACATGGGGTTACCGCCAATTGCGCAAGAACTGCATCAGCCTGCTGCCGCTTTCGGTCCTGATTTCTCCGCTGATGACCAGATCACCTTGCCTGAGGCCATTGGAGACGACCGCAGTGTGGCTGGCGTCCTGTTCGCCAGGGTCTACTTCAACTGGTTCCGGGTTGCCTGACTGATCCAGGCGCCAGACAACCGCACGTCCGGTGGTGCTTTCCGCCAGGCCAGCCATAGAAGGGCGGAAGGACAGCGTATTGGTCGGGACTTTCAGGGCCGGCACGGTTTCGCGGATTGCGATCTCCACCAAGGCGGTCATACCCGGGAACAGCAGCTCGTCCGGGTTCTCGGTGTTCAGAACCACAGTGTAAGTGACGATATTCTGGAACACCTTGGCCGATTTTCGGATTTCACTGACGGTGCCGGAGAACCTTTCGCCCGGATAAGCATCAACGGAGAAGGCTGCAGTCTGGTCCGCCCGGATACGCCCGATATCTGTCTCGTCCACGCTGACATGCACAACCATCCGGGTCAGTTCATTGGCGATGGTGAAAAGCTTAGGCGCTTCAAGAGTTGCAGCAACAGTCTGGCCCTCATCGATGCTGCGGTCGATGACTACGCCGTCAATGGGGGCGCGAATTGCCGTACGCTCCAGCTCGACCATCGCGAGCTGGAGTGCCGCCTGCCGCTGAGGCACGTTGGCCCGCGCCCCGGCTAGTTCCGCCCTGGCCCGTGCATGCTCCGCCTTTGCTGCTTCCACTCTCTGGCCGCTGGCTGCCAGTTGCGCCTGCGCTTCGCGCAACCGTGCTTCAGCGCTCAGCATTGCAGCCTGGTCATCTTCCACATCGGCGGCCGGGACTGTGCCATTTTTCCGCAAGGCTTCCTTGCGGGCCAGTCTTGCTTTGGCGACCGACAGATCTGCCGAGGCCTGATCGATCCGGGCCCTGAACACGTTCTGTTCCTGCCGGGCCGTTTCTATGTCGACCGCTGCCTTTTCCAGGGTTGCGGTTTGGACATCGACTGCAGCCAATGCAATGTCCACCGCAGCTCTGGCTTCTTCCACGCGTGCCTGAAACCCTTCGCGGTCGATGATGGCAAGCGGGTCGCCTTTTGCAACATGGCTGTTGAATCCGGCTTTTACTTCGGTAATCCGGCCGGAAACCTGCGAACTGACATCAACTTTTACCAGTGCATCCAGGGTTCCTGTCGCGGTCACAAATTCAACCAGCGGGCCGTGTTCCACAGGGTGCGTAAGGTAGGTGGTTTCAGTGCCAGGCTCCGGGCGCAGCGAAACAAAGGCAGTCAAGGCCAGCAGGGCCAAAGTTATTGTGAACAACTTCAGCATAATAACTCAGCATGCCATTTTGGACCTGAATCTTCAATGAAATCACGGTCGCTGTTCGCCGGGGGAAACAAGGCGATGCTGAAAAAAGCAATTCCCGTGTCCGAGGGGGCTGTGTTGCAGTCTTAAATGCGCTGCCTGCTTTCAGGGGGAAATAGGTGCCGATAAAGTTCCAGGTTGCGGCGTTGCCGGTCTTTTGCAGGGCAATCGGCTTGCGGTTGCCGTTAGTAAGCGGTTCCGACCGGATAACGCCGTAGTCAAAGTGAGTGACATGTTAAGCCAGTTCCTAGCCTGGGCCAAAAAAACTGCTGATGCTTCTCCAACCGGAGGTCTCGAAGAGGTCTGTCCGGGAAGCCGCCTTGGAGAGGCCGCTCTCTAACCGCTCTTCCTCGTAAAGGCCGGCGTCAAATTAAGTTAGCCTTGGCGAGAACTTTCCGCTT
>JBFOLS010000207.1:0-4789 GCA_040830225.1 Leisingera sp. | reverse complement strand
GGGGGTAACTCCTCATCCTTCTCTGCAGCTGAACTTGGCCGCCTGCGGCCCGTGGACAGTTCGGCCCAGTGTCTAGCGCTGTTCCGCTCCGAACCGGTCCAGCACATTGCGGGTGACGCGCTCCACTTGCCAGTCGCGGCGGGTGAGGGCCCTGACCCCCTCCCAAGTCGCAGCGGTGAACACTTCGCCCTCCCCCCGCCGCCAATTCCCTATAACCCCCTTGCCCCGGGCGGAGCGGTCGATGGTCTCCGGTGTAGCCTGCCCGTGCACGGCTTCGGCTTTGAACACCGCATCGGCGTCGCCGATATAGATGGTCTCGCCCCAAACGCCGTGATCGGACTCGATGTTGGTGGCCAGGCCCAGTGCGAGGATCTGCATCGCCGGATCAGCGCCGTCACTGCCGGTGGGATAGGGCAAGCCATCTTCCATGCGGTAGTCGACACCGTCCACCTCATAGCCGAAGATCCGCGACATGGCGCCAAGCTGGTCGCCATATCCCAGCTGCGCTCCTTCAAAGGCCCAATGCTGCGGCCGGTAGACGGTATAACCGCCGCTGCCCTGGCCAATGCAGCGGCCAAAACCGGCATAAACCCCCTGCAACCCGTTGGCCCCGAAAGTCTCTGTTCCCGGCCAATGAACCGGCGCAACTTCCCAGGCGGCGGTGGTCAGATGCTCCTGATCCGTGCCCACCAGCGGGTCCTGCGCGGCGTTGTATTTGTAGCAGACCTGGGTGCGGCCCGTGTCCTCGATCCGGGTTTGCCACAGGAAGTTGCCTGCAAAGCGCGCCACCCGGCCGCCGCTTTCCGTGTAGCGGTCCACCGCTTGGCGCATGTTGGCGCTCCAGTACTCGTCGTGGCCAACGAAGATCACGCATTTGTGTCGGCTGAGCAGGTCCGGGTCTGCCTCTAGGTCGTGCTGGGTGGCAAAGTCGAGCGCGTAGCCCTGCGCCTCGGCCCAGCGGGCAAAGTGGCGTTCATAGCTGGCCCAGCCGGCGGACGCGTATTTCTTGGAATAGCCATAGGCATAGGCCCATTCCATGTAGGGATAGCGCACCATGCCGCCTGGCACATGCGGCGCCTCCGGCACAGCCCGCGGGGCGCCTTCCGGCAGCTTGCAGAAACCGCGGGTCCAGGGCCGCTGGGTGGAGATCACGGGCGCAAACTCGTTGCCATCCGGGCCGGTGATGCCCTGGTAGTGGTTTGAGCCGCCCCAGCAATTGTAAGCCAGCCAAGTGCCGGTGGCGCAGACCAGCAGATAGGGCGCTGCCGGGCGGTCCTGAGCGCGGCGGATCAGGATCAGGTGATGTTCTTCCACCCGGTCGCCGTCGCGTTCGGCGGTCAGGGTGAGCAGATAGCCGCCTTCCTGCCAGTCATCCGGGATGGTGAATTCGTATGACACCGCCCAATCACAGCCTTTGACGGAACAATCCGCGGGAGTGGACTGGTGCCTGCATTGCAGATCGGTTTCGCGCAGAACCGGGCGGTAGTCCGCTCCATCCCGGCCAACCTCCAGATCCCAGCTGCCCGCAGTAGTGGAGACATGCACCTCGACCGTCTCGCCAGGCGTATAAGTGAAGCGCGGGGTGTAGCCCCAGATCTCCAGCACGGCCTCATCGCGGGCCGGGCCGATGTAGTAATTGTCCAGGATATGCCGCGCCTTGGCACGGGTGCGCGGAGTGCTGGCCGGGGCGGCGCTTTCGGATGGGAGTGTGGTCATCGGGGCCTCAGATCTCGGTTTCTAGGCGCCACGTTGGGAGAGTTTTTTGAGGCAGGCTAGCCTGTCTGCGACAGTTGTTTTTTGCCGCGGACGCCCCCATTTTCGTTGCAGTGATAGCGCAGCGCAAAGGACCCGCAATGGCAGAGACTTCAGGCAGCCCCGCTTTGAGGGTCGACATCATCTCGGACGTGGTCTGCCCCTGGTGCGCGGTGGGCTACAGCCAGCTGGCCTTTGCCGCCCGCCGGGCCGGCGTGGCGCTGGACATCCACTGGCAGCCGTTTGAGCTGAACCCGGATATGGCACCTGAAGGCGAGGACCTGCGGGAGCATCTGGCCGCCAAATACGGCAGCACCGCCGAGCAGTCGTCGCAGGTTCGGGCGCAGCTGAAGGACCTGGGCGAAGCGCTCGGTTTCACCTTCCGGTTCTTTGACGGCATGCGGATCTACAACACGTTCCAGGCGCATCAGCTGATTGAATGGGCGGAAGAGCGCGGCATGGGCCACGAGATGAAACAGGCACTGCTTCAGGCCTATTTCACCGATGGCAAGGATGTCTCGGATCTGGAGGTGCTGGCGGAAGCTGCCGAAAGCCTTGGCCTGGATAGCGCAGAAGCGCGTGCGGCCTTGGAGGGCGGTAAGCACGCCGACAGCGTGCGCCAGCGCGAGGCGTTCTGGGTGCAGCAAGGTATCCGCGGGGTGCCTGCGATGGCTTTCAACGGCCGCCATTTGGTGACCGGGGCGCAAGGCGTGGAGAATTATGCCAGCATCCTGGAGCAGCTTGGTGTTGCTGAAACAGAGTTCCGGTAAGGACTGCCCCCTCCGGCAGGGGGCGTAGCGCCCGCCTGCAAAAACGAGGCGGGCGCTGCCCGGCCTGCGGCCGGACGGGTCTCGCGGGTACCGCGGCGTGTTACCCCTGCGGCAGGCACTGGGTGATGGCCGTTTCCAGCTTGTCCACGACCTCGGTGATCTGCTCATCGGTGATGATGAAGGGCGGCGCCAGCAGGATATGATCACCGTTCTGGCCATCGCGGGTGCCGGACATCGGATAGCAGATAAGACCGGCCTGGAACGCTGCCTTCTTGATATTCTTGGCCAGCGCCAGCGCCGGGTCGAAAGGCTCCTTGGTTTCACGGTCGGCGACCAGTTCCACCCCCCGGAACAGACCCCGGCCACGGATGTCTCCGACGTTGGGATGCTGGCCGAAACGTTCTTCCAGCGCCGCCTGCAGTTTCTCGCCCATCTCGGCGCATCGCTTTACAAGCCCCCGTTCCAGCATCGCCTTGACCACGGCTAGACCGGCAGCGGTGGCCACCGGATGGCCGATATAGGTGTGGCCGTGCTGGAAGAAGCCGGAGCCGTGCTCGATGGCCTCGTAAATCTGCTTGGTGCAGAGCATGGCGCCAATCGGCTGGTAACCCGCACCCAATCCCTTGGCGATGCAGAGGATATCGGGCGCCGCGCCGTCGGCCTCGCAGGCAAAGAGATGCCCGGTGCGGCCCATGCCGCACATCACCTCGTCCAGGATCAGCAGAACGCCGTATTGGTCGCAAATCTCGCGGATGCGCTTGAAATACCCCTCAACCGCCGGCACCGCGCCGGAGGTGGCGCCGACCACTGGTTCTGCCATGAAGGCCATCACTGTCTCGGGGCCGAGGCGGAGGATTTCCTCCTCTAGCTCATTTGCCATGCGCTGGCCGTAGTCATAGCTGTTCTCACCCTCAGCCTTGCCTACGTATTCGTAGCAGGGCGAGATGTGGGAGATTTCGATCAGCAGCGGCGCGAACTGGGTGCGGCGCCACTCGTTGCCGCCAGCGGCCAGCGCGCCAAGGGTGTTGCCGTGGTAGCTTTGTTTACGGGCGATGATGTGGCGGCGCTGCGGCTCGCCCCGTTCCAAGTGGTACTGGCGGGCGAGTTTGATAGCCGCCTCAGTGGCCTCGGAGCCGCCGGAGACGAAATAGACCCGGTCGATATCGCCCGGCGCGTTGGCCGCCAGCAGGTCCGCCAGTTCTTCGGCCGGTTCCGAGGTCAGGAAACCAGTGTGGGCAAAGGCCAACTTACCGACCTGATCCTGCACCGCCTTGATCACATCCGCATCGGAATGGCCAAGGCAGGAGACCGCGGCACCGCCGGAACCGTCGAAGTAGCGCTTGCCGTTTGCGTCGATCAGATAGCAGCCATCACCGGAAACGGCGGTCGGCAGATCGGCTTTGGTGTGGCGGGGGAAGACGTGAGACATGTTCAGCTCTCCTTGAGGCGATGGCCCGCATCCCGCGCAGCCTGAACGAAGGCGGCAACCGAGGCTGCATTGTCTGCCAGCAGCCCGCCCTCAGGTGTTTCGATGTTATTCTCAAATCCGATTCGAACGTCCCCGCCCGCAGCCGCGGCGGCCAGAAGGCAGGCGTGCTCGTGGCGGCCAAAAGCACAGACCATCCAGTTGAGGCGCAGATCTGCCGTGGCGTCACGGAAGGCCGCGAGCCCGCCGGGCTGCGCCAGCACCGGCGGGTTGTACTTGCCCAGAACAAAGATTGCGTCGCGCATGGAACCCGGCACGGTGCCGTCCTGATACCAGGCGCTGAGCTGGGCAATGCACTCGGGGCCGTAAAGAATATGCTGCACCCGGGTGCCTGCCTCAAGGCTCAGCGCATAGGCATGTGCGGCAAGTTTCGGATCCCGCGCCATTTCCCGCACCGAGACCGAGGCGGCGGCTGGGCGCAGCGCCTGCAGACAGGCAAGCTGGGCTGACACATCATAGATGCCGGCACTTTCGGTTGTGATCTGCACCGCCATGCCCGGTGCGCTTTCCTGCACTGCCTCAAGGGCTTCGCGGTAGCAGCCCGCATCCAGCGAGTGGCGCCCCGCATCATCGCGCACATGCAGATGCAGCGCTTGGGCGCCGGCCGCGAAACAGGCTGCTGCTGTCTTGGCAGTCTGCTCCGGCGTCACCGGAAGCTGCGGGTGATCCCCCCGCGTGCGCCGGGCGCCGTTGGGTGCCACCATCAATCCGTATTCCGCCACCGGTCTCCTCCTTTGCGGCCAGCCCCGTTGCGACTCGCGCCCGGGGTGCCCCCAACCTG
>JBFOLS010000206.1:0-2926 GCA_040830225.1 Leisingera sp. | reverse complement strand
GCCTATGGCCGCTCCAAGCTGGCCGGTGAACGGGCCGTGGCCGCGGCCGGGGGCGCCCATGCCATCCTGCGCACCTCCTGGGTGGTCTCGGCCCATGGCGCGAATTTTGTCAAAACCATGCTGCGGCTCGGGGCCGAGCGGGATCGGCTGACCATTGTCGCCGATCAGATCGGTGGCCCGACACCTGCGCGCGATCTGGCACAAGCCTGTCTGGTGGCGGCCCGCGCGCTGCAAGAGGATCCGGCCAAAAGCGGGCTCTATCACTATGCCGGTGCGCCCGACACCTCCTGGGCCGGGTTTGCCCGCGCCATCTTTGCCGAGGCCGGGATCACCTGCGAGGTGGTTGATATCCCCAGCTCAGACTATCCCACCCCGGCGGCGCGCCCGCTCAATTCCCGCCTTGATTGTTCCGATTTCGAGACGGTTTTCGGCCTGAAAAGGCCCGATTGGCGTGTCAGTCTGCGCGACATCGTCAAGGAACTGGGAGCGGCATCATGACAGCACGCAAAGGGATCATTCTGGCCGGCGGCTCGGGCACGCGGCTCTATCCGATCACGATTGGCATCTCCAAACAGCTTTTGCCGATCTATGACAAGCCGATGATCTATTACCCCCTGTCGGTTCTGATGCTGGCGGGCATTCGCGAGATCTGCATCATCACCACGCCCCAGGATCAGGCCCAGTTTCAGCGCACGCTGGGGGATGGCACGCAATGGGGCGTGTCGCTGACCTATATCGAACAGCCCTCGCCCGATGGGCTTGCGCAGGCCTATATTCTGGCCGAGGACTTCCTCGACGGCGCGCCCTCCTCCATGGTGCTGGGGGACAACATCTTTTTTGGCCATGGCCTGCCAAGCCTGATGGGCCGCGCCGATGGGCGCGCGACGGGCGGCACGGTCTTTGGCTATCACGTGGCCGATCCCGAGCGCTATGGCGTGGTGGCCTTTGATGGCGATGGCGCGGTGTCGGAAATCATCGAAAAACCCGAGGTGCCGCCGTCGAACTACGCGGTGACCGGGCTCTATTTTCTGGATGGCAGCGCGCCGGAACGCGCGCGCGCGGTCAAACCCTCGCCCCGCGGTGAATTAGAGATCACGTCCCTGCTCGGCATGTATCTCGACGCCGGTCTCTTGCAGGTCGAAACCATGGGGCGCGGCTATGCCTGGCTGGATACCGGCACCCATGGCAGCCTGCTTGAGGCCGGCAATTTTGTGCGCACCCTTGAGGAACGTCAGGGCCTGCAGGCGGGATGCCCCGAAGAGATCGCCTATGATCAAGGCTGGATCAGCGCCGATGAACTGGCCGCACGGGCCGATCTGTTTGCCAAGAACGCCTATGGCGCCTATCTGGCAGGTCTTCTGAAATAGGGTCGGCTGCTCGACCGACGTCTTGTGGCCGCGGGCTAAAGCCCTTGATTCCGCGTAAGGTGCGATGAACTGGCGTGCCTCTCCCGCCCCGACGTCCTGCCTGTTCCACAGGCCGAACCGGGCGCAATTGCGCCAATCTGACCACCCATGCCCCGTGACAGATTGATCACCGGGCGGCGGCGTGGTCTAAGCGGGTGGAAACGAGGGCAGGGCAGATCAAGGCCGTGGGGGTAAAAAGGGTGACTCATTTCAGAGCGTATCTGGCGGGCCTGTGGGCGGCGCTGGTGCTCGCAGCGTTCCCTGTGGCGGCCCAGACCCAGATCGAGACCCAGGACACAGAGCCAACTCTGGCGCCGCTGCCGACGCCAAGCCTGAACTTCTACGGGGTGCCCGGGCTGATCGACATGCCTGGCGGGGGCACGCTGCCGGATGGGCAATTCACCCTCACCTATTCCTTCTTTGGCGGCACCTCCCGCTATTCGGCCACCTTTCAGGCCTTGCCCTGGCTCTCGGGCACGTTCCGCTATAACAGCATCCGCAACTGGAACCTCGGCGGTTTCCGCACTTATTACGACCGGGGCTTTGATGTCCGCTTTCGCCTGAAACAGGAAAGCCGGTTCTGGCCCGAGATCACCCTGGGGCTGCAGGATTTCATCGGCACCGGGATCTATGCCAGCGAATACATCGTCGCCACCAAACAGTTCAACACCCCGGCCCTCAGTCCCGGCCGCTTGCCCGGGCGCCTGAGCCTGACCGCCGGGGTCGGCTGGGGACGGCTGGGCAGCTATAACAGTTTCGGCAGCCCCTTTGGCGCGAACCGGCCCGGGTTTGATCCCAGTTCGGTGGGCGGCGAAGTGGCCTATGAGCAATGGTTCCGCGGCCCGGCTTCGCTCTTTGGCGGGTTCGAATACCGGCCCGATGACCGCTGGGCGCTGAAAGCGGAATACTCCACCGATGCCTATCGCACCGAAACCCAGCGCACCAATGTGTTTGAGCGCAAAAGCAGCGTCAATTTCGGGCTCGAGTATCAGGCCACGCGCACCACGCGGCTGGGGCTCTATTACCTGTACGGCTCCGAACTTGGTTTTTCGGCGCAGTTTCAGCTCAACCCCAGATTCCCGCCCGTGCGTCTGGCAGCACCGGCACCCGGCCCGATTCAGCCCCGCCCCGCGCGGGCGCAAAACCCTGAGGCCTATTCCGAAGAATGGGTGGCCAGCGCCTCTGTGCCCCTTGGTCTGCGCGCGCAGGTGACCGAGGCGCTGCGCAGCGAGGGGCTGACGCTTGAGCATCTTACCTTGCGGGCCAATTCGGCGGAATTGCGGTTCCGCAACACCCGCTATCGCTCGGAGTCCATCGCCATCGGGCGCGCCGCCCGGGTGCTGGCCGCGATCCTGCCGGCCTCGGTGGAAACCTTGCGCCTGGTGCCGGTGCAGGGCGGGCTGGCGCGGGTGGCCACGACCATGCGGCGCTCGGATCTAGAAGCGCTGGAGTTCCAGCCCAATGCCACCGAGGCCCTTCTGGCTGTCACCGGCATTGGCGAGGCCGGCCCGGTGCCGGCG
>JBFOLS010000205.1:0-3673 GCA_040830225.1 Leisingera sp. | reverse complement strand
GAACTCCTGCCTAATGCGACGTTTCGGGTCGAGCTGGAAAACGGCCATGAAATCATCGCTCATACGGCAGGCAAGATGCGCAAGAACCGCATCCGTGTTCTGGCTGGCGACCGGGTCCAGGTGGAAATGACACCTTATGACCTGACTAAGGGCCGGATCAACTACCGCTTCAAGTAAGCTGTTGATCTGACTGAATAACAAAGCCCGGCAACGTGCCGGGCTTTTGTTTTTTAAAGCGGTTTTACAGGCGCAGTCTCCGGCGGGGATGTTTGGGGCAACAGGAAAAGCCTTGGCCTGCTTTCACGCTGGCTGAGTTCGCCTTATGAAGGGCTGAAAGAGACAAGAGGGCCAAGCATGGCATTCATTCTGGGATCGGGCAGCCCGCGGCGGCTGCAGCTGCTGGCGCAGCTTGGGGTGCATCCGGATGAGGTGCGCCCGCCGGAAATCGATGAAACACCGCTCAAGGGTGAGCTGCCGCGGGACTATTGCGCCCGGGTGACGCGGGAAAAAACACAGGCTGTCCCCGCGGGGACAGAGGATGTTGTTCTTTGCGCTGACACCACGGTTGCCTTGGGGCGCCGCATTCTTGGCAAGCCGCGCGATGCAGGCGAAGCCGCTGAGTTCCTGCTGGCGCTTTCGGGCCGCCGTCATCGGGTGATTACGGCAGTGGCCGTGCGCCGCGGCGACCAAGTCTGGGAAAAGGACGTGGTCAGCCAGGTGAAGATGAAGAACCTCTCGGACGAAGAGCTGAACGCCTATCTCGCCTCGGGCGACTGGGAGGGCAAGGCCGGCGCTTATGCCATCCAAGGTCCTGCCGGGGCGTTTATTCCGTGGATCAGCGGCTCTTTTACCGGAATTGTCGGGCTGCCGCTGTCCGAAACTGCCAATCTTTTGCGCGCCGCCGGGCTGCCGCTGTATCAGGAGGCCGCCGCATGAAAGGCCGCACCATCATTCTTGACCACATTCAGGACCGCGAAGCCGCCGCATTGATGGTGGATGGCAAGCTGGAAGACTTCCTGATCGAAGGAGACGCACCGGCGCCCGGCACGATTTACCGTGCCCGCGCCGACAGGCCGGTAAAGGGGCAGGGCGGGATGTTCCTGACCACGCCGGATGGACCGGCCTTCCTGCGCCAGGTCAAGGGGTTGGCGCCGGGGCAGATGATTCTGGTGCAGGTCTCGGGCTATGCCGAACCGGGCAAGGCAATTCCCGTGACCCAGAAGCTGCTGTTCAAGAGCCGCTATGCCATTGTGACGCCGGAGGCGCCGGGTCTGAACATCTCGCGCAGCATCCGCGATGAGGATGAACGCGACCGGCTGCTGGAAATCGCCCATGAGGAAATGGGCGGTTCGGGCTACGGGTTGATTCTGCGGTCGGCCTGCGCGGGGGCGGACGGTGAAGAGATCGCCGAGGATGTGGCTGCCATGGCCGCGCTGGCGGCACAGGTGATGCAGGATGACGGGGCAGACGCCGAAATCCTGGCGGAAGGCGACACGCCGCATCTTCTGGCATGGCGCGATTGGGTGGAGCCCGCAGATGTGGAGCGCGACCCCGGCGGCTTTGAACGGCAAGGAGTGCTGGATGCGCTGGACGCGGCGCAGGGCATCCGGGAGCCGCTGCCGGGCGGCGGCTTTCTGTTCATCGAGCCGACCCGCGCTCTGGTGGCGGTCGATGTGAATACCGGCGCCGACACCTCGCTGGCCGCAGGTGTGAAAGCCAACATGGCGGCGGCCAAGGTCTTGCCAAGGGTCCTGCGGGTCCGGGGCTTGGGAGGGCAGATCGTGCTGGACCTGGCACCGATGCCGAAGAAGGACCGGCGCGGCTTTGAGACCGCTTTGCGGGCCGCCTTCAGATCCGACACCGAGGAAACGGCGCTGGCTGGCTGGACCAACCTCGGCCATTATGAACTGCAGCGCAAACGCGGCCGTATCACCCTGCAGGAGGTGCTGAAATGAGCTGCCCGATCTGCGGCGGGGAATCGCAAAAGAGCTATCGGCCTTTCTGTTCCAAACGCTGTGCCGATATTGATCTCGGGAAGTGGCTGAACGGCACCTATTCGGTGCCCAGCCAGGACCCGGAAGACATTGAAAATGCTTTGGAAGAAGCCAATCGAGTTTTGTCTAAGGAAGAAAAACAGCAGCAAACCCGTCATTAGCGATTTTCTTTGAAAAACCCTCTGGACACCGCCGCGCCCACGGCATAGAAGGCCCCCACCCAAGGCGAACAGCCTTCCCGTGCCCGGGTAGCTCAGGGGTAGAGCAGTGGATTGAAAATCCTCGTGTCGGTGGTTCGATTCCGCCCCCGGGCACCATTTCTTCAGCTAACACATTGGTTTTGCTCCAGCTTTTTTGCACGTGCAAGGAGCCGTAGACCATGTCGGAGACCATTTCGCCTGCGTTCACCTTCGTGAAGGATGGGGTGTTCTACTTCAGCCGCCGTATCCCAAAAGACTTGAGAAGGCACTACACTTCGCCTCGGATAGCATACTCCCTGCGAACAAGGTCTGCCCGTGTTGCTGAAGCTTGGGCAAGGAGAGCAGCCGACCAGTTGGATGAGTACTGGTTTCACCTCCGGGCTAAGGATGCAGAGTTGCCCGGAAAGCATATGCTTCGGATGCAGAATGAGGGGCGCGTGACGACTGTTTCCCCACCTTCCGAAGTTTCTTCCTCATCTGTCTTGTTGTCGGAGGCGGTCGGTATTTACCTGAGGCTCAAGGGGCAGGGACGTCCTGAGACCTTCCATCGGGCTGCTGAGAGGTCCTGCGGCTATGTCATTGACGCCTGCAGAGACAAGCACCTGGACGCTTACACCAAGACTGACGCCAACAAGTTCCGGGATGCCCTCATTGAACGTGGTCTGGCAGGTAGCAGCATCACCCGCATCTTCGGCACAGTTCGGGCGGTTACCAACTTTGCTGCCAGCGAACTAGGCCTGACCCTGACCAATCCCTTCAACGGCGTCTACTATGACCGGGAGGCGGGCGTCAGTGACCGAAACCCGATCCCAACCAAAGCGATACACGAAGTTCAGCGCCAGTGCCGCCAGCTGGATGACGATATGCGGTGGCTAGTTGCATTGGTGTCTGACACAGGAATGCGTCTAGCTGAGGCTGTAGGGATGGTGCGAAAGGACATTGAGCGCAGACCAGACGGATCACTAGTCGCCCAAGTGCACCCGCATCCGTGGCGTCGCTTAAAGACCAAAGGTAGTGAGCGCATCGTTCCTTTGGAAGGAGAGGCTCGTTGGGCTGCAGAGCGTCTGCTGGCCGAACAGGGCGACGAGCAGTTCCTGTTCCCACGCTACAACAAGAAGGAGCAGACGAACGCTAATGCCGCCAGTGCCGCACTAAACAAATGGATCAAGCAGATGGCACCGGAGGGATGCACTATGCACAGCTTTCGCCATTCGATGCGTGACCGTCTCCGTGCAGTGGAGTGTCCGGCTGACATCGTTGATCAGGTAGGCGGCTGGCAGACCGATGGTGTCGGCCATGGCTACGGCTCGGGCTATCCAATCGAGGTGCTGCAGAAGTGGATGAAGGCAGTCACATGAGCAGACATGGTCTACGGCTCCTTGCACGTGCAAAAAAGCTGGAGCAAAACCAATGTGTTAGCTGAAGAAATGGTGCCCGGAGGCGGAGGGTTATCTCCGTTGTGTTCCCGTTACAGGCACT
>JBFOLS010000204.1:0-9900 GCA_040830225.1 Leisingera sp. | reverse complement strand
GGCGCCCGTCCCCCGCGCGGACCCACGGCCCTGGGGCCGCGTCACCAGGAAGAACGGCGCACACACCCCCTCACAAAGGCCTGGGGGGGGAAAGCCCCTCAACTCCCCGCTTGGTCCCCCCGGGGGGGACCCGGGGCGGGGGTCCCCCACCGGGTACAGCAGACCCACTCCATCCTGGCGCTGGTGGCTGCGGGTCTGGGGCGGGCGATCGTGACCGATCTCTCCCTGCCGCAGGACACGCCCGGCGTGCAGGCTGTGCCGCTGACCGGGGCGCCTGCGAAAGAGATTGTACTGGCCCGCAAGCACCGGCCGCCCAGATCCAGGGCCGCCAAGCTGTTCTGGCAAACGGCCGCCCGGGAACTGTAGGGCACCGACCTTTCAGCCCTGCACACCCGGTCCAGGGCACACGCCAGGCGCGCGCCCCGGACTGCCGGTCTCAGGCGTCGGCCATACCGTGTTCTGGCATAGCCGGCGATGCCGCGGCACGGCGGGCTTTCACAGCAGCGGCCAGCTTTTCCAGCTCGGCGGCGGTCTCCTCCCAGCCCAGGCAGCCATCGGTAATGGACTGGCCGTAGGTAAGCTCCCCCTTGCCAAGGTCCTGGCGGCCTTCCACCAGGTGGCTTTCGATCATCACGCCGGTGATGCGCTGGTCGCCGCCTGCAATCTGCGCCGCCACATCCGCCAGCACCGCCGGTTGCTTCATTGGGTCCTTGCCGCTGTTTGCGTGGCTGGCGTCGATCATCACATGACCGCGGATGCCGTCCTTCTCCGCCATCCCGCAGGCGGCATCGACTGAAGCCGCGTCATAGTTGGTGCCGCCGCCGCCGCGCAGGATCAGGTGGCAGTCCGGGTTGCCGCTGGTCGCTGCAATCGCCGCCCGGCCCGATTTGGCCAATGCCATGAAATGATGCGGATGGGCAGCCGAGCGCACCGCGTCCACCGCGATCTGCACATTGCCGCGGGTGCCGTTCTTGAACCCCACCGGGCAGCTCAGCCCCGAGGCCATCTCGCGGTGGATCTGGCTTTCGGTGGTGCGGGCGCCGATGGCGGCCCAGGCCACCAGGTCGGAAATGTACTGCGGCACCGCGGTGTCAAGGAACTCGGTGCCGACCGGCAGGCCCAGGGCGTTGATGTCCAGGCACAGGCGGCGGGCCAGCCCGAGGCCCTCGTTGATCCGGAAGGAGCCGTCGAGGCCAGGGTCGTTGATCAGCCCTTTCCAGCCGCTGATGGTGCGGGGTTTCTCGAAGTAGACCCGCATCACGATTTCCAGCTGCCCGGCCAGGCGCTGCCGCAGCGGCTGCAGCCGCTCGGCGTATTCCATTGCCGCTTTGGGGTCGTGGATCGAACAGGGGCCGACCACGGCAATCAGTCGGTCGCTGCGGCCATGCAGCACGTCCTGGATAGCGGCGCGGCTGGCCAGCACGGTGTCTGTCGCAGCCTGGCCCGCGGGCTGCTGTGCCGCGAGGTCTTCCGGGGAGATTAATTCCTGCATGCCGGTGATGCGGAGGTTTTCGGTTTGCGGTGTCATGTCCTTGTTTCCTTGGCGGGGGCCCCTGGCCGGCGGACACGAAAAAAGCCGCCTGCGGGTGCGGGCGGCTGGTTGGTATCGCGGTGCTTCCTGATTGGTTTTCAGAATGCGCTGACCCCTCCGTCCGCCATGTGGCGCGGATAGAAGAAATACCAGAATGCGGCAACGATACGGGTCATGCCGCGAACGCTAACGGAGATTCGCAGGCCTGTCACCCCGGAAAATCAAAAGCGGCCCCCGCGAACGGAGGCCGCAATCCTGTCCCGGCTACCGGACGTGCCGTCCGCTGTGCGGGCGGGCTCAGAAGTCCTGCCACTTATCCACAGCAGCATTGCCGGCACCTGCAGCCGGAGCCGCTGCTGGCGCCGGACTGGCCTCCATGCCCCAATCGTCCGGACCATGGGCACTGGGCAGTTCGGCTGCTGCGGCGGGGGCCGGGGCCGCAGCGGCGGCAGAGCCGCCCTCCACCTGGAACCGGGCCACCAGTTCCGCCAGCTTGCCCGCGTCCGAGTTCAGCAAATGGCCGGCGGCCGTGGCCTCTTCGACCATGGCGGCATTCTGCTGGGTTACTTCATCCAGCTGGGTCATGCCGGTGTTGATCTCGGCCAGGCCGGTGGACTGTTCTGCCGCGCCTTCGGCAATTTCCGAAACCAGCTGGGAGATATGGCTGACCCGGCCGACAATGGACTGAAGCGCCCCGCCTGCCCGGCCAACCAGATCCACACCCTGTTCGACCTGGCGCGAACTGTCGCTGATCAGTGTCTTGATCTCCATCGCCGCATCCGAGGAGCGCTGCGCCAGCGCACGCACTTCCGACGCCACCACCGCAAAGCCGCGCCCGGCCTCGCCCGCACGGGCCGCCTCGACCCCGGCATTGAGCGCCAGCAGATTGGTCTGGAAGGAAATGTCGTCAATCACTGTGATGATCTGCGAGATCTTGTTCGAACTCTCTTCGATGCCGCTCATCGCCGACACCGCATCCTGCACCACCCCGCCGCTGTCTTCAGCTTCCTGGCGGGCCTCCTGCACGGTGCTTTCCACATTGCGGGCGCCTTCCGCCGCGGCCTTGACGCTGGCGGTCAGCTCGTCAATTGCCGCCGCGGTCTGCTCCAGCGTTGCCGCCTGGCTCTCGGTCCGCTGCGACAGATCATCCGAAGCCTGGCTGATCTCGGCCGCGCCGCCGCTGATCGAAGAGGTGGAATCGACAACCTGCAGCACGGTGGCGCTCAGCGTCTCGATCGAGCTGTTGAAATCTGCCCGCAGCTGTTCGTATTCCTCCGGAAAACCTTCCTTAATTGCGATGGTCAAATCACCTTCGGACAGCCGCGACAGACGGGTGCTCAGCTCCTCGACGACGCGTTTCAGCTCGGCATCCTTGCCTTCAGCCTTGCGCAGTTCAGCTTCCTGCATCTTGGCCAGTTCATCGCGGAACACCTCCAGCGACCGGGCCATATCGCCGACTTCGTCGCCGCGCGCCTGCCCCGTGATCTTGACCGTATTGTCGCCTTCGGCCAGCCCCTTCATCGCCCCGGTGATGCCCTGCACCGCCTTCGCCATGCTGCTGCCGATCACCAGTGCCAGCACCGAACCGATCAGCACTGCGGCGCCGATTGCCACCGGCAGCATGGTGCGGGTCTCCGACGAGACCGCTTCATTGGCCGCGCGGCGTGCCGCCATCAGCGCCTCTTCCTCGGCCTGGAAGCCGGCCATCACCTGGCGGAACGCGTCGAAATAGGTTTTGCCGCGCCCTTCACCCACCAGATCCGCCATGTCGTCCATCGTGGCCGCATCGCCAATCTCGCGGCGCAGGGCGATCATCGGCTCGGTGACGTCTTGGCGCCAGCCGTCGATTGTTGCCTGCACTTCGCCAAGCAGTTCGACCTGCGCCGGATTATCGCCCACAGTTTCGCTGAGGCCTGCAACCAGCTCGGCAAAACGTGTTCCGCCAGCATTGTAGGGCTCGAGGAAGGCGTCCCGGCCGGCCAGAAGATATCCGCGCATGCCGGTTTCCATGTCCACGGCAGCCGCAATGATGTCATTTGCAGTGGCGATCACCTTGTAGGTGTGGACCGTCCAGGCCTGCGTGTCGTTCATGGTGGCCAGGGCATTGGCAATCGCTGCCTCAGCCGCTTTGGCTGCTTCCTGGCGTTCAACGATCAGCTTGGCTTCAATGGCAGAGAACTCAGCCAGCAGGGCGCGGAAGGCATCGAAGTATTGTTTGCCTTTCTGCTCAGACACATAGCGGTCGATTGCTTCAAGCGGCACCGCTCCGGAATTAGCCCGGCCGCGCAAGGCCACGCCGGGTTCGATGACATTTGCGTTCCAATCACGGATCAGGGTCTCCGCTTCCTTCAGCCGCTCGACCTGGGGCGGGTTGTCACTGACGGTTTTCTGAAGACCGGCAATTGCCTCGAGAAAGGCGGTCTTGCCATTGCTGTAGGGTTCCAGAAAAGCCTCTTCCCCGGCCAGCATATAGCCGCGGTACCCGGTTTCCATGTCAACGGCATGCGCGACGATCCGTGCGGCTTGGGCCAGAACATTGTGGGTATGCTCCACCCAACGGTTGGCCTCGGTAACGGTTTCCCGGCTTGCGGCAACCTGTGCCCGGGCAGCTTCAAACGCAGCCTGACGCTCTTCCAGCAACACCTGTTCGCGGCCGATGAAGGTGGCAATCTGGCTGCGGAACTTGTCAAAGAACGCCTTGCCGCTGGCCTCGCCAACCAAGTCGGCCATGTCATTCATGGTCGCCGCATCGCCGATGTCGCGGCGCAGGGTGATGGCCGTTTCGGCGACATTGGCCTGCCACTCGCGCAGGATGCCTTCAGCCTGCTGCAGCCGCTCGACCTGGGGCGGGTTGTCACTGACCGTCTGCTGCAAGTTGCTCAGCGTTTCATAGGCGCTGGCCTCGCCGCCGCTGTACGGCTCCAGGAACTGCTCCTGCCCCGCTAGCAAATAGCCGCGCAGGCCGGTTTCCATATCCACCGCCGATGCCACAATCGCTTCTGCCTCGCCCAGCACAAACTGGGTATGTTCCACCCATTTGGACCGTTCCGCCATCCTGCCAAGGTTCACAACCGCCAGCACCCCGACCCCGACAACAAGCACCAAGGGCAGCAATGATGCCAATAAGACCTTGGGTCTGGTCTTGATGTTGGAAATCGAGAAGCGGCTGCGGCCGGAACTGGTACGAGAAGGCATAGGTCTTTCCCTTCGGGTCAAACTGGAACACTCTTCCCGAAGTGAAATGCAAATTTCTTTCCGCACCGTTTCAATTCACGAGACTTTCAAAGGTTTTTTTACGGCAAATTTTCGATTTGCACCCGGATTGCGCCCTCCGCGAGGCAACTGCCCGGCGGCAGAAAGGCCCCCGCTCAGGAGAGCGGGGGCCGCAAAGTGCTTCAGAGCGTCGACGCCCTGGCGTCAGAAGTCCTGCCACATATCGCGGGCGGCACCGCCTTGCACCGCGGCTGCCGGCACAGGTACCGGTTCCTCGGCCCAGCCGTCGCCGTGCGCGGAGGGAACCTCTGCCGCAGGTTCCGGCACGGCCGGCGCAGCTTTAGCCGGGGCGGCTGCCGGGCTGCCTCCTGCGACCTGGAAGTGCGAAACCAGTTCCGCCAGCTTGCCGGCATCGGTGTTCAGCAGGTGGCCCGCGGCGGTGGTCTGTTCCACCATGGCCGCGTTCTGCTGGGTCACCTGGTCCAGCTGCGTCACCCCGGTGTTGATTTCGTTGAGGCCGGTGGACTGCTCTTCCGCCCCTTCGGCAATTTCCGAGACCAGCTGCGAAATATGGCTGACACGCGCCGAGATGGATTGCAGGGCATCCCCTGCCCGGCCCACCAGGTCCACCCCCTGCGCCACCTGATGCGTGCTGTCGCCGATCAGCGTCTTGATCTCCATCGCCGCATCCGAAGAGCGCTGCGCCAGGGCCCGGACTTCTGATGCAACCACTGCAAAGCCGCGGCCGGCCTCCCCTGCGCGGGCAGCTTCAACGCCTGCATTCAGCGCCAGCAGGTTGGTCTGGAAGGCGATGTCGTCGATCACGCTGATGATCTGGGAGATCTTGCTGGACCCCTCTTCAATACCGCTCATCGCCGCCACCGCGCTCTGCACCACTTCGCCGCTGTTGGCCGCTTCCTCGCGGGCCTCCTGCACGGTACTCTCCACATTGCGCGCGCCCTCCGCGGCCGACCGCACACTGGCGGTCAGCTCGTCAATGGCAGCCGCGGTCTGCTCCAGCGTTGCGGCCTGGCTTTCGGTGCGGCGCGACAGGTCATCCGCCGCCTGGCTGATCTCCGAGGAGCCGCTGCGGATGCTCGAAGAGGCGCCGATCACCTGCTGCACAACCGAGTTGAGGTTGTCGATCGAACCGTTGAAATCCGTGCGCAGCTGCTGGTACTCCTCCGGGAATTCCTCTTCGATCCGGATGGTCAGATCGCCTTCTGCCAGCCGCGCCAGGCGCTGGCTCAGCTGCTGCACCACCCCGGCCAGCTCGGCGTCCTTGCTTTCCGCCTTCTGCTTTTCAGCTTCCTGCATCTTGACCAGCTCGTCGCGGAATTTCTCCAGCGCCCGGGCCATGTCGCCGACTTCATCACCGCGCTCCTGGCCCTTGATCTCAACCGCATTGTCGCCCTCGGCCAGGCCGCGCATCGAGGTGACGATGCGGCGGATGCCCTTGGCAATGCCAGAGCCGATGACAAGGGCCAGTACAGCACCGATCAGGATCGCCCCGGCAATGGCGGCGGGGATCATGGTCCGTGTCTGCGCGGCAGTCTCTTCATTTGCCGCCTGGCTGGCGGTCATGGCTGCTGCGACTTCCGCCTGCAGTGAATCCATGGTCGCACGGAAACTGTCGAAGAACTCCTTGCCGCGGCCCGCAGCAACAAAGTCGGCCATATCGTCCATGGTTGCGGCGTCGCCGATCTCCCGGCGCAGGTCCAGCATCGGGACCACAACCTCATTGCGCCATTCGTCGATGAAGCCTGCCATCTCGTTCAGCCGGTTTACCTGCATCAGGTCATCCGCCATGGCCAGACGCAGATCCGCCATCACATCGTTGAAACGCTTGGTGCCTTCCATATAGGGCCCAAGAAAGGCATCGTCGCCCGCCAGCAGGAAGCCGCGCATGCCCGTTTCCATATCCACGGCGGCAGCCAAAAGGTCCTTTGACCGGCTGATCACCATATGGGTTTTCTCGACGGCCTGAAGGGAGTCATTCAGATAGGTGGGATCAGCGATCCCGGCATTGACCAGCGCATTGTAGGTGTTGCGGCGGTCGGCCAGCATCACTTCCTCCTCCTCGATCAGCCGGGAGATCGCGCCGCGGACTTCGTCAAAGTAGACCCGCCCCTTGGATTTTTTGACCTCGTCCGCCATGTCGTTCATGGTCATCGCATCGCCGATCTGGCGGCGCAGCTCGATGGCGCTGCCCGCCACCTCCTGCTGCCAGCCGGTCAGCGTCTGCTCAGCCTCGTCCAGAAGCGACAGGATGCCTTGATTGTCGGCCGCCAGCTGCCGCAAGGAAGTCAGCGACTGCGCAACCTTGGACTGGCCATCCTCGAAGGGAACCAGATATTCCTCCCGGCCTGCCAGCAGGTAGCCCCTGAGGCCTGCCTCCATTCCCGAGGCGGCCTCGGCCAGCGCCTGCGCTTCGCTCAGAATCTCCTGCGTGTGGCCAACCGCCTGCGCCGACTGCTGCATGCGCCCCAGGTTGAAAACCGCCAGCACACCGACCCCAAGCACCAGCAGCAGCGGAAACAAAGCCACTGAAACAATCTTCACCTTGGTGCTGAGGTTTGCCAGTGAGAACCGCCTGGCTGCAGAAGTCTTCTTCTTTGTCATCGCATTTATCCCGGAGCTTACTTGGTTGCGGCAGTAAAAGCAGAAGAAAATTACGATTCCCTTTCGCATGGAAATTGAATGCAAAGAGACCGCAACGTTCAGGGATACAACGAAAAACCCCCGCTCCAGGAGGAGCGGGGGCCAGACAAGCGGACCAAAAGGCCGTTACGTCTTATTCTTCTGCTTCTGCAGCCGCTTCTTCAGCTGCCAGGCGGGCCTTGTCGGCTGCGCCTTTGGCAGAAGTGTCGCGGTCGACGAACTCGATGATTGCCATCGGAGCCATGTCGCCATAGCGGAAGCCGGCCTTCAGGATGCGGACATAGCCACCCTGACGATCCTTGTAGCGCGGGCCCAGAACCTCGAACAGTTTCGCGACGTCCTTGTCCTCTTTCAGCTTGGAAGCTGCCTGGCGGCGGGCGTGCAGGTCGCCGCGTTTTGCCAGGGTGATCAGTTTTTCAACGATCGGGCGCAGTTCTTTTGCTTTGGGCAGGGTGGTCTTGATCTGCTCGTGCTCGATCAGCGAGCCGGCCATGTTCGAGAACAGGGCTTTACGGTGCTCATGAGTACGGTTCAGGCGGCGGTAACCACGTGCGTGACGCATTTTTCAGTTCCTTTATTTGCGTTTTGCTTTGTCAGGCGGCTGATGCGTGTCAGCTGCTCACCTTGGGGCGGAAGCCCATATCGTCCCCGGCAATCCCGGGCATTGAAGAGGAGGGCCGGAGCCCTCCTCGAAACCTTTAGAAGCTGTCTTCGAACTTCTTGGCCAGATCTTCGATGTTGTCCGGCGGCCAGTCCTCGACGTCCATGCCCAGGTGCAAGCCCATGCCCGACAGCACTTCCTTGATCTCGTTCAGCGACTTGCGGCCGAAGTTCGGGGTGCGCAGCATCTCGGCTTCGGTCTTCTGGATCAGATCGCCGATGTAGACGATGTTGTCGTTCTTCAGGCAGTTTGCCGAACGCACCGACAGTTCCAGCTCGTCCACTTTCTTGAGCAGAAGCGGGTTGAACTCGAGACCGTCGTCCTCGTCCTGGCGGCCAGCGGATTCGGGCTCTTCGAAGTTGACGAAGATCGACAGCTGGTCCTGCAGAATGCGCGCAGCATAGGCCACGGCATCGTCAGGGGTGATGGAACCGTCGGTTTCCACCTTCATGGTCAGCTTGTCATAGTCCAGAACCTGGCCTTCGCGGGTCGGCTGAACGTCATAGGAGACCTTCTTGACCGGCGAGTAGATCGCGTCGATCGGGATCAGGCCGATCGGTGCATCTTCCGGCTTGTTCTTGTCTGCCGAGACATAGCCTTTGCCGGTGTTCACGGTCAGTTCCATGAACAGGTCGGCGCCATCGTCCAGGTGGCAGATCACGTGATCGCGGTTCAGAACCTCGATGCCGGCGGTTTCAGCAATGTCGCCAGCGGTGACAACTGCCGGGCCCTTGGCATTGATCGACAGGCGCTTGGGGCCTTCGACTTCCATGCGCAGGGACACGCCTTTGAGGTTCAGGATGATGTCGGTGACGTCTTCACGCACACCGGCAACGCTGGAGAATTCATGCAGCACGTTGTCGATCTGCACGCTGGTGATGGCGGCGCCTTGCAGCGAGCTCATCAGAACGCGGCGCAGCGCGTTGCCCAGGGTCAGGCCGAAACCGCGTTCCAGCGGTTCTGCCACGACGGTTGCCTGCCGTGCCGGGTCATTGCCAGGCTTCACTTCCAGCTGTGCCGGCTTGATCAGCTCTGCCCAGTTCTTATGGATCATGCGTTCCCTCCATTCCTGTCCTTGCCCCATGTCCAAAAGGCCAAGGACGCCCGAGGTTTAAATGACGCACTGGGGCCCTGCGAATCAAGCGGGGCCCCAGCAAAAAATGCGGGTTAGACGCGGCGGCGCTTCGGCGGACGGCAGCCGTTGTGCGCGATCGGGGTCACATCACGGATCGAGGTGATGTTGAAACCGATGGCGGCCAGAGCGCGCAGAGCCGATTCACGGCCCGAACCGGGGCCCTGAACTTCGACTTCCAGGGTCTTCACACCGTGGTCCTGGGCTTTCTTGCCCGCGTCCTCAGCAGCCATCTGAGCCGCGTAAGGGGTGGATTTCCGCGAGCCTTTGAAGCCCATGGTGCCGGCGGACGACCAGGAGATCGCGTTGCCTTGCACGTCGGAGATCAGGATTTTGGTGTTGTTGAACGACGAGTTCACATGCGCAACGCCAGAAGCAATGTTCTTGCGTTCTTTACGCTTAATACGGGTTTTATCGCGTGCCATTGATCAAGCCCCCCTTACTTCTTCTTGCCGGCGATCGGCTTCGCCGGGCCCTTGCGGGTGCGGGCGTTGGTGTGGGTACGCTGACCGCGGACCGGCAGGTTGCGGCGGTGGCGCAGGCCACGGGAGCAGCCCAGGGCCATCAGACGCTTGATGTTCATGGGCACTTCACGGCGCAGGTCGCCTTCAACGGGGAAGGTTGCGTCGATGTGGTCGCGGGTGGCCAGAACTTCGGCGTCGCTGAGTTTGTTCAAACGGCGGGTCGGGGCGATGCCCACGG
>JBFOLS010000203.1:0-3165 GCA_040830225.1 Leisingera sp. | reverse complement strand
GGCGCAGTCTCATCCTCAACGGCCACATGGACGTCGTGCCCACGGGGCCGCTTGATATTTGGCAGACCAATCCCTTTGAAGCGGTCATCGACGGCGATTGGATGTATGGGCGCGGTGCGGGGGACATGAAGGCGGGACTTTCGGCCAATCTTTTTTGCGCTGGATGCTCTGCGGTCATTGGGCTTGGCGCCGGCAGCGACTGTGCACGTACAATCGGTTGTCGAGGAGGAATGCACCGGCAACGGCGCGCTGGCCTGTCTGCAACGCGGCTACCGGGCGGATGCCGTGCTGATCCCCGAACCCTTTGACCAGGTGCTGACCAGCGCGCAAGTGGGCGTTTTGTGGTTTCAGGTGCGCCTCAAGGGAGAACCAGTGCATGTAGCCTTTGCCGGTCAAGGGGCTAACGCCATCGAAGCGGCAACGCCAATCATCGCCGCGCTACACGAGATGGAAACCCGCTGGAACGCGCCTGAGAGACAGCATTCGGAATTCGCCGGTCACAATCATGCGCTCAACCTGAATGTGGGCCAGATCGAAGGGGGCGACTGGGCCAGCTCAGTGCCAGCCTGGTGTACGCTGGACATTCGTATGGGGCTGTTTCCGGGGCAGGACCTGGAAGCGGCCAGGGCCGAAATCGAAGCGGTCGTTCTTGAGGCGGCGAAGGCGCAGCCCTTTCTCAAATCGAACCCGCCCGAGATCGTCTATCACGGGTTTCAGGCCGAGGGCTATGCATTGGCGGATGATGTATCACCCATGGCGCATGCCGCGATCAATACTTTGGCGACTGTCCACGAAACAGTCATTGGCGCACCCATGCAGCACAGGCCTTCGACGGCGACGACCGATGCGCGGTTTTTCGGCCTCTACGCCAAGACGCCAGCGCTTGTCTATGGGCCCACGGCCGAGGCTATTCACGGCTTTAATGAACGTGTTGATCTGGAGACTGTCCGAAAGGTGACGCAGACAACGGCCGTGTTCATTGCCCAATGGTGCGGTTTGGAAACGCAGTAGCCTAAACTGGCAGAGGAAACTGTAGGGCGCTGAATAAGCGTCCCGCTATGACAATGAAATCACCTTTAGGTGTTTCAAGGGCAATGCCCTCGCGCCTGCACAGTTCCGCAATGCTCAGTTGCGTGTGAATAGCTCCCATGGCACAATCTCTTCATTAGATAACTCATTGCTTTCTAATAGGAGTAGCACTTGAAGGGCTTCGGCCCTGTGAAAATCGATGCTATGAAGGATCACGAAACGAGAAGAGCGGAACTCCTGCGAAAACTCCAGAAACAGCACCCGACGAACATCGCTGCTGAGTAACGCATCTGGTCTGTTCTCGACACGCTCGCACCAAGGTTTTCATTTCAGAAGTTCGGGTGTCCGATCGCGAAACCGGTCATTCGCACCAGCCGCAGCGAACGGCAGCTCTCCGCCCGGAAGTGACCATGTCTGCAAACGGCCCATACCGGCCACTGGCGGATATGTTCGAGGCCGCAGCGCAGCGTCCCCAGATCGGACATTTGTGCTCAGTGCAGCATATCTGAAGTGCCAATGACAGGGCTACCGGACAAAGCAGACTTTCTCCGCGCACGCGAATTTCTTTTTTGAAAGTAATCACCTCAGCCCCAGGCGGCGAAGAGCTGTTGCTCTCAGCCGTTGGCCTCGAGGAGGAGAACCCGGAAGGTTCTGGCGTGTGCCGCACATGCGGTGCCGACAGGATTCAATCGAGCCGACCTGCAAGGGCCCCTTCTTCCCGGCGCTGGATCAGCTGAATTCTGTCATGCCGGCCTTGCGGCGCGCCATGGCGTGGAAGTTTTCCATGCTGAATTCGACTTTTGCACCGGTGGTCCAGTCAAACAGCGAGCGTTCAATTTGGGTCAGCGGACCCTCATAGACATGGATAGCATGGCTCTGCCCACTGCCATCCGCCGTGATCGCATGGATGGCTTCCGGACCAAGCCGCACAACATCGCCGGCCTTCACCAGACTGTTACCGCCGTGGCGCAACTTGCCGGGCTCACGCTTGTAAAGCACTTCGACCTCAGTGCCGCGGTAAACGGCAATATGCACGCCCATGCGATGTTCGTGCGGAGCAAAGACAGCATCCGCAGAGTAGCGGCAGGCCCAGATCGAACAGGACTTATCCTCAAAGACCATCACTTCGTCGTCTTTAAGAGTTGCGATTGCATCAGCCAGTTCCCCTCTTTGCGCCTGGCTGTCTTTCAGTACAGCGCGAATAGCCGAAACGCGATCCTTGGATGCCGCGGCCTGCCGGATCCGCCGGACCAGGTCTTCCAAGATTTTCTGCGGCATGGTCTTTTCCCTTTATACGGCGCGGCTCCGGCAGTGCCCTACAATGATGGGCCGCTGAGGTTTGTCCCGCCTGATTGCGACGTCTGCAAAAGCCCGACTATTTCCGCGGGAGAAGGCGCGTTGGCGGGGGCCATCAAGATGCTTGCCAAGCTTGCCCGCGTTTCAGGGCTGCAAACG
Organism: Leisingera sp.; assembly: GCA_040830225.1. Classification (GTDB taxonomy): domain Bacteria; phylum Pseudomonadota; class Alphaproteobacteria; order Rhodobacterales; family Rhodobacteraceae; genus Leisingera. The sequence continues at coordinate 681 of JBFOLS010000203.1, read as the reverse complement.
GGTGAGGCGTAAAGCTCCAGTTTTTCGATCAGTTCCTGATCCGTCAGCGGCGCGTCATGGTTGCCACGCGCGGCCTTGGTCTCAGAAGTGAACTGCTCACCATTCTTCAATTTCAAAGTCACCTTGGCATAGCGCTCAGCCGGGAAGGCCGCGTTGAAAGCTTCGCACTCTTCAAAACTGACCAGATCTGCAAGGCGCCAGATGTCGGGACTGCCGTAGTGATCCGGCGATAAATGTTCTGGCAGGATTGTGCCAAAACGCAGGGCTAATGCAACGGCAAGAGGCAAGCTGTACTGCGCCGTGTCGCTGTTGGCGGGACGGTTTGCGGTCAGTCTGGTTGCCTCGTGAAAAGTGGATACGGTGATGCCGACGATCTCGTCCAGCGGGATCTCGCTGGCGCTCACCAGTGACAGGACAGCTTCAATTGGCGGATGGGCCCAACGGCAGACGGGAAAAGCCTTGAAGTTGCTCTCAAGGATGCGCCAGCGGCTGCCGAGGTCGCTCCAGATATCTGCCACTTCCGGGGCTTCGACAGTCAGTGCAGGTGCGCCGGTGAAGCCATCCTCTGCCAAATCGGCGGCCGAGATGCCGGTCAATGCCCCCCAACTGCTGCTGTCCTTCACCATGGCCGGATGGTCGATGCAGCGCATCATCGGCGCGCGCGGCCCGTAGTATTCGGCG
>JBFOLS010000202.1:0-4305 GCA_040830225.1 Leisingera sp. | reverse complement strand
CCAGTGCTTTGGCGAGGCTTTCCTCGCCCGCCAGCGCGCAGTCGGCCACGTGTTCGGCGTTGCCGGGGTCTTCGACGGCCATGCGCTGGCCGGCGTCGCCTTCAACCCAGGCGCCGGCCAGGAAGTTCCTGGCCAGCCCGTCGTTCAGAAAGGAACTCATGCCTCGCGGCCTTTGGTCACCTGATCGGCCACCCAGGCGTGGAAGTTGTGGGTCGGACCGTCCATCGCCGGGGAGAAGCGTCCGCCGTCGAACAGCTCGCCATGGCGGCCCTTCTGCATGCCTTCAACAACGAAGACGTCTTCCTCGAACACGGTCTTCCAGAGTTTCGAGTTTTCGTCACGCAGCTGTTCCAGCTCCGGCGTGTCGTCCGAAGTTTTGGAGTAGTAGAGCTCGATGTGTTCGACGGTGTTCTCGGTGTCGACCGGCTCCAAGAGGATCGCAAAGGCATGGTCGCGCTGCACGCCCAAAAGGACGTTCGGATAGACGGCCACATATTCGCCACCCTCGTCCCACTTGCTGCTGAGGCCTTCGAAATCCGGGAAGACCTCGCCGTTTTCACCCTTGAGCTGGCGGTAGACCAGGGTGCCCTGGCCCGAGTAGTGGCCCGGCACTTCGATGTTGTAGTGGTCTTCCAGGCGGGAGTAGCTGTTCAGGCCCGGGTGCACCCACGGCAGGTGATAGCTTTCGCAGTAGTTTTCGACCGCCAGTTTCCAGTTGGTTTTAACCTCAAGCTTGAAGCCGGAACCTTCACCGCCGTGATGCACCGGGGTCTCAAACTCCTTCCAGCGCTCAAGCAGGGTGGCATGCACCTCTTCGAACTCGGGCGCAGTGCCGTCGACGTTCACGAAGACCACGTCGCGCCAGACGTAAGAGCGGATGCGCACCAGGCCCAGCTCGTCCAGCTTGATGTCTTCATGCTTGTTGTTGCCGGGTCCGCCGACGTGCGGGGTCGAGACCAGGCGGCCGTCCAGGCCATAGCACCAGCTGTGGTAGGCGCAGCGAATGGCGCCGCGGATCTTGCCGGCCTTCTCGACCAGGATCATGCCACGGTGGCGGCAGGTGTTCTGGAAGACACCGATTTCGCCGTCTTTGTCACGCACAATCAGCAGCGGCATGCCGAGGAAATCCACCGGCTTCGCATACCCCGGCTCCGGCACATCCTTGCCAAAGCCGATGCCGGACCAGTTTTTGAACAGGACCGAGCGTTTCTCTTCGGCGAATACTGCAGGATCGATGTAATGCTCGTTCGGCAAGCCGTTTGCGATGTTGACCGGAGCCATCACCGGGGCAAGCGTGTCATGCTTGTTCATCTGGGGTTCTCCAAAGCTGGGAAATGTCTGGCGCGTTTGGAGTGTTAGACGTGAGAGCGCGGATTCCCTCAATATCAGGAATTTTCGCCTATGGCTTAGCTGTATTCATCCGAAGCCCGGGCAACCTCGCCGATTACCCAATCACGCAGGGAACGGGCGGCATCCGAAAGCTCGGCATCAGCCCGGCCAACCAGATGGAAGCCATGCGGCGCGGCCAGCACATGCGGGCCGATCGGCACCAGCTGGCCGGTGGTCAAAAGCGGGTTCAATAGCCGCTGCCATCCCAGTGCCAGCCCAACCCCGTCCTGGGCCGCCTGCAAGGCAACCGAATAATTGTTCACCCGCACTCCCGGGGCAATCGGGCCGTCATAGCCCAGCTGCTGGAACCAATCGGCCCAGGTCGTCCAGCTCTTGTCGTCAGACTCCAGATGCAGCAGCCGCTGCTGGGCCAATTCCTCCAGCGGGCATCCGGTGAGCTTTTCCGCCATCTCCTGGCTGCCAACGGGAACCAGATGGTCACGGTAGAGTTCAATCTGCTGCAGGCGGGTATCGCGCTCGCGCCCGTAGCGAATGTAGAAATCAACGTCGGGCATGCTGCGGAACAGCCGGTCCTGAACGATCTGGTTGACGTTCACATCTGGAAACTGGCGCCAGAAACGCACCACCGACGGCGATAGCCACAGCGAGGCGACCGCAGAGGTGGAACCAATGGTCACGGTATCGCCGGTGTGGCGGTCGCGGATGGTTTTAAGGCTGAGCGAGATTTTAGAGAACGAGGTCGCCAGGGTTTCAAACAGCGCCTCCCCCTCTTCGGTCAGTTCCACACCGCGGTGCTTACGCTGGAACAGCGGCACCTGCAGCTCGGCTTCCAGGGCCTTGACCTGATGGCTGACCGCACCGGGAGTGACCGAAAGCTCCTGAGCAGCGTTTTTAAAGCTCAGATGCCGGGCCGCGGCCTCAAAAGCGGCCAGGGTGGTGAGCGGCGGCAGGTTGTAGTGGCGGCGGGACATCAGCGGCTCCTGGCCTGTGGCAGGGCACAGGGCTGGGGTGAACGGGCTTCATTTCAATATGGGAAATGCTGCTTTGCTGGCTAGAGTGAAAATTCCGCGCGCGACAGCCGCTTGTAACGCTCTAGCCGATCCGCCCCCGTTGCAGCATCGGGGTCACGTTGAAGGCAGCCTTGTAGACCCGCGAAAAATGGCCGGGGCTGTCGAAGCCGCAGGCCAAGGCCACTTCGGTCACTGAGGACTCCGTCTGGATCAGCAGATTGCGGGCGCGTTCCAGCCGCATTTCCATGAAGTACTTCTTGGGCGACGTGTTCAGGTATTTGCCGAACAGCCGCTCCAGCTGGCGGGTTGAGATGCCGATGTCCTCGGCGATCACCGTGGGAGAGATCGGGTCGCTGATGTGATCGTGCATCATCTGGATCGCCCGGGCCAGATGGGTGTTGCGCATGCCATTGCGCGATTGCAACGAGACCTTCTGTTCGGCCGTCGCATTGCGCACCGCGTTGTAAACCATCTGATCGGCCACCGCGACAGCGAGGTCATAGCCATGCTCGCGCTCGATCAGATGCAGCATCAGGTCCGCCGTTGCGGTGCCGCCGGAGGCGGTCATGTGCTTTTCATCAGCCACAAAGACGCTGCGCACCAGATTCACTTCGGGAAAGGCCTCCATGAAGCTGTCGTGGTATTCCCAATGGATTGCCGCCTGCATCCCGTCCAGAAACCCTGCCTCGGCCAGCACCCAGGCGCCCGAGCACAGCGCGCCGACCGAAATCCCGCGCGCCTTTTCCCGGCGCAAGGCGGCCAGCAAGGGTTTGGTCACATGCTGGCGCATATGGATGCCGGACAGGGCAAACAACTGGTCGCACTTCGGGATGGCGTCAAAGCCGTAATGCACCAGGGTCACCGAACCGTTAGAGCAGACCGCGGTCTCGCCGTTCTCCGATCCGAAGGACCAGTCGTAAAGATCCTTGCCGCTCACCAGGTTGGCGATGCGCAAAGGCTCCACCGCGCAGGAGAAGGCGAGATGGGAAAATTCCTCCACAAGGAGAAAGGCAAAATGCTGCGTCTTGGTCATGGCTTGCCCCTGAAATGGAAAGACTGCGCGGAAGGGTGCCCCGCGCAGTCCAGTGAGTCGGGTCTATCCCCTATTACTTGGCTGCGGCGCGGGCGGCGTCCAGCCAGCTGTCGTAGTCAGCGCGGTTTTCTTCGATCCAGGCGGTAACATGGGTGTCGATGTCGTCCGAGCTGTCCTCGCCATCAGCGATCAGCTTGTTCTGAGCCGAGATGTCGTTGATGTCGATTTTGGCAACTTCGAACAGCTTGGCAGCTGCCGGGTTTGCGGCCAGGAACTCGTCCGTTGCAACAATGCGGATGCTGTCGACCGCAAAGCCCAGGTCCTTGCCGTTAAAGGTGGTTTCTGCGGTCGCACCATCGGGCAGCGAGGAATAAGGGACGGCCAGGAATTCAACATTCTCGCCCGGGACCAGCACACCGGAGACCCAGTAGGGGGTCCAAGTGTAATAGAGAACGTTCTCGCCGGTCTCAACGCGGGCGATGGTGTCGGCGATGATCGCGTTGTATTCACCCTGGTTGTGGTTGACGGTGCCGCGCAGGCCGAATTCGTCCAGCTGATGCTCGATCACACGCTCGCAGCCCCAGCCGGGCACGCAGCCCGCCAAATCGGCCTTGCCGTCGCCATCGGCATCGAACATCGCGGCCTTGGCCGGGTCTTTCAGGTCGCCCAGGTTCTGAACGCCCGCGTCATAAGCTGCCTTGCTGACCAGGTAGCCCTGCAGCGCACCGTCGATCAGGGTGCCGACCTTCTCCAGAACCGCGTCGCCGCCGGATTCCTCAAAGAAAGTGTTGTGCAGGCCGTTCCAATGCACCGCGGTGAAGTCTGCGTCGCCGGTGCCCAGGGCCAGATGCAGGGTCTGCGCCTGAACCTCTTCCGGCTCGGCCACATCGTAACCCAGGTCCTGCAGCGCCT
>JBFOLS010000201.1:0-2291 GCA_040830225.1 Leisingera sp. | reverse complement strand
CAAGCTGCTGCAAGGCCAGTACCAGATCGAGCGCCCGCTGATCAGCGGCGGCTTTGGCATTACCTATCTGGCCCGCGACAGCCTGGACCGCCGTGTGGTGATCAAGGAGTGCTACCCGGCAGGCCTGTGCCGCCGCGACGGGGCTGACGTGAAACCCGATGCGATGGGGCAGGCCAAGGCCTACCGCAATATCCTGCGGGCCTTTCTGCGCGAAGCGCAGTGGCTGGCCAAATCGCAGCACCCAGGCATTGCCGCCGTCCACCAGGTCTTCAAGGAAAACCAAACCGCGTATATCGCCATGGAGTGCATCGACGGGCTGGATCTGCTGACTGTGCGCGAGGAGCAGCCGGAACGGCTGACCGGGGCGGTGCTGAAGCAGATCCTGGATCAGGCGCTGGACGTGCTGGAATGTATTCACAAACTGGGCATCCTGCACCGCGATATCTCGCCGGACAATTTCCTGCTGGACAAGGAAAACAAGCTCACCCTGATCGACTTCGGAGCCGCCTGCGGCAGCCGGGCCAAGGACAACAGCGGCGCAGCCGCCGTGATGGCGGTGAAAGACGGCTATTCGGCGCATGAGTTGTATCAGCCCGAACTGCCGCACCGGCCGGTCTGCGATCTCTATGCGCTGGGGGCGACGTTTTACTACCTGATCACCGGAGAGGCGCCGCCGCACAGCCAGCTGCGGCTGAAGGCGGTGATGGCCGGCGACCCGGACCCCTGCAAGGGGCTGCTGGGCGGGGCTTGGGATGCGGATCCGGCGCTGCTGGCCACGGTCGACATGGCCCTGTCGGTGCTGCCGGCAGAGCGGTTTCAGTCGGCGCGCGAATGGGCCGAAGCGCTGGCTGACTGTGCCGAAGACCAGGGCATGGCAGATCACGGGGCAGAAGCAGAGCATGTGCCGGGGCCTGTCCCGTCGGCAGCAGAAACCGATAGCAAGCTGGCCACGGCCATCGCCGATCTTGTGGCCCGGACCAATGGCAGCCTGACGCCCGGTGTTCCACGCGCAGCCCGGGCAGAGCAGGCGCCGCCAGCGCCCAAGCCTGCCGTAGAACGCCGACCGCTGGTGAACATCTTCGGCGAGCCGGTCACCGACCTGGAAGCCTGGCTGCAGGAAGAAGACGCCATTGCCCGGAGGCGGAAGAACGCCCCGGCAGCGGAACAGCCGCTTGCGGCGGAAGCACCTGCGGCAGGCTCGGACCAGCACACCTCCTTTGCAGGCCGGCTGCGCAGGATCCTCGGGCGCCGAGACGGCAGCCTGGAACCGGTTAGGAATTGAAGGGAAACGCAATGAAGTTCATCAAGGATATCATCGGCGAGAAGCGCACACGGGTACAGCAGGGCGGGTTTGCCCAGGAAGCTGTGCCGGTGCAGCCGCCGGAGCCGGATTCGATGGCAGCTTTCTTTGCCGATACCGGCGAGGCGGCCGATGACCCGCAACCGCCCCTGCGCCTGGACGGCGGCTACCGGATGGACAGTGAACCGGAAGACGCGCCTGCTGTAACCTGTGACAATGCCACGGCTGGCAGCGCTCCGGCAGAAGAAACCCCCGAAGAGAGAGTGCCTGCGGGGACTGCCGGGTTTTCCGCAGATGAGCCCGCCCCGGCACCCGCCGCCCGCATCCCGGACGAGGACGCCATCGCAGCTTTTTTTGCCCGGGAGCAAGATACTCCTGAAGAGGCCGGGACGGATCTGCTTTCAGAGATTTCGGAAGGCAAGGGCGAAGACAGGGACTTGCAGGACGGGGGATCTGGGATCGGAGAAGACATCATGCTGGGCGCCCCGGACGACGGCGCGGACTTTTCAAATCTTGGGCAGCCGGAAGCGCTGCAGGAAGATGACTCCGGCCGCAAGCCCTACCGGATTTTCACCCGGCGGCTGAAGACAGACGCAGGGCAAACGTCTGAGGCAGGTGATGCAGCAGCGGAGGCTGCTGCCGTGCCGCAGGCTGAAGCGATGCCCGAGCAGGCCCTGGAACCTGAGCAGGAGCAGGAAGAGCCGCAGCAGGACAGGCTTTCGGAACGCCTTGCGCAGCGCCCATTGGAAGACCCGTTGAAAACTGCTGCAGCCGTGCCGCCTGTAGCTGCTCCTGCCGCTCCGCCTGCCGAGGCGATCGCAGAACCTGCCGCTGCGGCGCCGATTGACGTGCCGGCACCCTCGATGGGGCGCGGTGCCAGCCGCGCCGGCAGGGTCAAGACCCGCCTCCTCGGGTTCAGTCCCGGACAGGCGGCCGGAAGCGACCCCTTTGCCCGCAGCGCAGAGGACACCGCGCCCGGCTATACCCAGTT
>JBFOLS010000200.1:0-5754 GCA_040830225.1 Leisingera sp. | reverse complement strand
GGCGGCCCGGAGACGCCCTGGGACAGCACGCCGGAGCCTGATCCTGATCTGCACGAACTGACGGCCCTAGATGATTACCTGCGGCTGCGGGATGCCGCGGGCACGCTAACCGGCGAGCAGATACGCAAGCTGACCGTCGATGCAACCGGTGCGGAACCATGGAGTGGAGACGAAATTGCCGTTGGGGTTGCAAAAGACGCGGTGACCCCGGACACTAAATTCGCCGAAATCACCAAAGTGACCAAAGTTGCCCCAGGCGGGGTGCCTTTGATGTATGAACTGGAGCTCGCAAGCTGACCGACTTGAGCCAAAACCTCGCCAGCCTCTACGAGGATCTGGAAAGCCCGGCCCAGGCCTATACGGTCCGCCGGCATCTCGAGGTTGGCGACGAGGCCGCGGCGCAGATTGTGGCGGCCATGCCTCCGGGCACCTTCACTGAACACGATTGGCGAATTTTCGAGGCCTTCTGCTGGGGCTTTGTCGTCGGCCAGGCGGGCTGAACTCTACTTTCTGACAATCTGACAAGGGGAGGTCACATGGCCGCCCAGGAACGCGAACTGCGGGACGCTCTGGCGAAGCTGGAGCCCAAGATCCGGCGCGCCTTTGAGGAGGCAATCGCCCGGGCGGCGCTCTCTGTCAGCCAGGCCGAGCTGGCCGCTCTGATCAAAGCCAGGCAGATCGAAGATGCCGTCCAGTTGCTGCGGCTGGATCAATCCCTGTTCTGGCCGCTGCATGAGGCAATTCGCGGCGGCTACGTCATCGGCGGCAACCTCGGAGGCAAGATTGCTCCGCGCGGTCTCAGCGGCTGGTTCGGGTTCAACGGACGCCATCCGCGCGCAGAGGCTTGGGTTCAGGAGAATGGCGCCCAGCTGATCCAGGGTATCACCGAGGAGGGGGGGGAGAGCACCCGCCGGGTGATTGCCTCCGGCCTGGCAGAAGGACGCTCCAGCCTGGCTGTGGCCCGGGAGATTACCGGCAAAAAAGTCGGCAAGAGACGGGTCGGCGGGTATCTTGGGCTTACCTCTCAGCAGGCAGAAAGCATCCTTTCCGGTCGCTCGAAACTGGCCAGCGGCAACCCTGATCTGATGCGGGCCTATCTGCAGCTGAAATTGCGCGACAAGCGGTTCGACGGTTCGATCCTGAAGGCGATCCGGGAAGGCCGGGCAATCAACGGCAAGCAGCTGGATCGGATTATGGAGGCGCACCGCTCCAGAGCACTTGGCTACCGGGGCAAGGTCATCGCCAAGCATCAGGCACGTCAGGCGCTTGCCGCGGGCCGGGAGGAGGGCATTGAGCAACTGCGGGACAACCCCGAGGTGGAGACGATCACCGCGCGCTGGCAGCATAACCGCTCGCTGGAGCCGCGACTGGACCATCAGGCAATGCACGGCACGGTGATCGAGGCGGGGCAGCACTTCGAGTTTCCGGACGGCACCCGTATGCGTCGGCCGCATGATGAAGGTGCCCCGGCGCGCCATACGATCGGCTGCAACTGCATGGTGATCTACCGGGTTCGGCTTCGGAGGGATTGAGCATGGCCAAGAAGTTCTCGGCGCAGGTTGCTGAATTCTCTCAGAAGACCAAACGAAACATGCGCTATGTGGCAGCAGAGGCCATCCAGGACGTGGTTGAGGCGGCACAGACAACCCAGCTTGGTATCACTCGCGGCGCAGAGAGTTTTGAAGAGGGCAAGATCCCGGTCGGCCTGACCGGCGACCTGGTTAACGCTCTCGTGAGTTCGATTGATGGCGGGGCCAGCGGCGCGGGGGCGGCCAGCTATGCCACTGTGATTGCCGGAATGGAGCTAGGCGACCGGCTGACGTTCACATGGACCCAGGAATACGCAATGCGGATTGAGGCCGGTTTCACAGGGACCGACGCCAAGGGGCGGCAATACAACCAGTCCGGCCGGCACTTCGTCGGCGCGAACGCCGCGCGGTTTCAAGACTTTGTGGATGCGCGAAGCAATGAGGTTCAAGGCAGATGATCAGCGAGGCGGATATCTCGGATGCCTTGGGGCAGCACTTGGAGAGCATGCCAGGTGTTTACCCCATCGCCTGGGAAAACAGGACATTCAAGGCCCCAGAGGATCCGTACCTTGCCTTTGAGGTGGTCCGCCTGCAGCCGGAAGACCGGACGTTGAACGGCGAAGGGACAATCCACAGGGGGTTTCTGCAGGTGACCGTGATCGGATTGCTGGACAAGTGGGCAAAGCCGAACGAACGGCAGGCCGACCTGATCGCCGCGCGGTTCCGCAAGTCCCTGAAACTGGCCGTGACGGGCGGTAAAATCACGGTCACTCAACCGCCTCATATCGGCCAGGGCTACCGGGACGCCAAGGATTGGCGGCTTCCAGTCAAGATCCGCTACGAGGCATCTTAAGCAGCAAATGGAGGTCAAATTGACTGGCAAATCGAAATCTCAGCCTGCGGTCGAGAAACCGGCCGAACAGCCGAAGCGTGTGACGCTGGTAAACACTGACAAGCGCAACGGGCCGGTCGGGCAGAAAGCTCACCCGCTGGAGAAAGACGCTGCCGCCTGGCTCGCCAAGGGTTGGGCGCGGAAATCGGCGGGGAACGCCGAGTAACCCCATCGGCTCGCGGGGCAAAGCGGGCATTCCCCACAACCTGAACTGAACACCCCCGCGAGCGGGGTTTTTTCTGCATGGAGAACAGACATGACGCAGAACCATATCGGCAAGACGATCTACGTCTCGAAGGCACTGCCGGCGACCAATGACGCGGCTGGCTTCGAGGCTCTGACCTGGGTGCAGGTCAAAGGCCTCATCACTCTGCCGCAGCTGGGCACCACCCATTCGATGAACGATATTCCCGACCTGTCCACCGGCTTCACCACCGCCACAAAGGGCGCGGGCCAAGGCGTCGACACAAACATGACCTTCCGCGAAGTCGATGGCGACACCGGCCAGGCCGATCTGATTGGCCAGGCGGATGACAATGACGGCCTGCTGTCTGTGAAGATCGTGAACGGGACCGGCGCCGACAGCGGCCACGGCCCGGCACCGGTCGCTGGCGACAAGGTGGAATATGCGCAGGGCATCGCCCACAGCCACCAGCCGAACCAGGGCGACAACAGCTCCCATGAGGGCTTCCAGGTCGGGTTCCGCCAGAACGCAAAGACCGTGAAGGCGACCCAGCCCGCCTAATTCGCCTCCCTTCGAGGCGGAAAAAGGGCCGGGGCGGGAGGTGGTTTCACCCGTTCCGGCCCATTTCGAAACCAGAGACCATAGGATTCTCACCATGGACATGTCCGTATTCAACACCCGCAAACGCGCCGAGGAGGGTGTTTTTCTGCCGCTGTGCCATCCCTTCACCGGCGTGGCTATTGGCGAGGGGGGAAAGGCCCCTGGCTTCCTGATCCGCGGCACCGCTGCGCGCTCGGTGCAGTCGCGCATCGGCGAGATGCAAAAGAAAGCGCAGGAGGCGGCCGACGGCGATGAAAAGGCAGTGATGGAAGCCTTGCACGAGTCGATGATCGACACTGCCATGCGCTACATCATCGGGGCTCAGAACATCGAAAACGAGGGCGTGCAGGTCGAAGAGCCCGATCAGATCCGGGCGGTTCTGGATATGACCTTCCCAGAAATGGAAATCGCCAAAGACGGCCAGGGGAAAACCATCATGATCACCTCGACGGGCGAGGACGGCAAAGAAGTCACCGTTCCGAAGTTTGAGATGACGAACAAACCCTTTGCCAAGCAGGTGATTGACGCCGCGGAGGACGGCGCCCGTTTTTTGGGGCCAATCTCCGCCGCCTGATCCAAGCAGCGCACCAGGCCGGTTGGCTGAATTCCTCCATCGATCATAAGGACGAAGCCAAGCGGCCGCAGGAAACCCGTGCGGATGCGTATAGGGAGGCGGGTTTGCCCCCGCCTTACCTAGAGCTTCACGCAGGACAGTATTTGCTTGATACCCTGTACGACGCGGGGCCGGTGAAACATGATCCCATGGCCGGTGCCGTTGCTCTCGAATGGGTCGATATTCAAGCGTTTAACGCCTTGACCGGCGCTCTGTCGGAACCGTGGGAAGCGCAAACCCTGCGCCACATGAGCCAGGCTTACGAGCGTGGCCTGCGGGAGGGTGCTGATGCCTTCAGCATAATGCCGAGTGAACGAAAGTAGCGCGGCCCTGTAGGTTCGGGCCGCGTGACTTACAAGCAGATGAAGAAGTATTGGAACCGCATCGGTCGGATTTGGCGTTCCTCTTCCAAGCGAGCAGACTTTCCTACTGAGGAACAGGCCTGTTCCGCCTTGGAAGTCACCACCTTTGTCGGGTCTAGACCTGACGCTTTACCGGCTTCGATTGTGACGGAATATCCGTTGAACTGAACGATGGGCGGCCCGCCGGCCAAAGCTGGAGTTGCAGTAATTGCAACTGCCGCCAGCGCTGAAAAACCAAGAATCCTCATGTCGAAATCTCCCAATCTAACGGGGTGGGAGATTGCATCGTTTCAACCTCAAGGACAAGCTGCATGGATTTTGCCACGCTCACGCTGGGGGCCGAAACGGCTGGCCTCATCAAAGGCGAACAATCTCTGGATGCGGTAACAGCGGCTGCAGGGCGGACTGAAACGGCGGCCGATGGAGTTTCAGAGGGCTTCAACCGGGCAGGCGCAGCAGCTTCCAGGTCCGCAAAGGATCAAAGAGCCTATCAGCAGGCGTTGGGAAAGACACAGGCTGTTCTCGGCTCCAATGTGCGCAGTTTCGAGGAATTGCGCAGGGCTATCGATCCTTCCTTTGTGGCATCCCAGAAGTACGCTGAAGTTCAGCGCCTTGTGTCGAGTTCCGTTGCTGCCGGTGAAGCAAGTCAGCAGGCTGCCAACGTGGTTCTGCAGGAGGCTGCTCGGCGCTACATGGGTGTTGTCCCAGCGGCTGAACGAGCGGCGGCTGCGCAAAAGAAAGCCGCACAGGATGCACAGGGGCTCCGCGCCTCCTACGAGGCAACTCGTGCCAGCATTGATCCACTATTTGCTTCCTCCAAACGGTATGAGGCCGCTCTTGAAACGCTGAACGCCGCACAAAGGGCGGGTGTGATTTCAGACAAAGAGCGCGCGCAAACCCTTAAGCTGCTGGAAGCTCAGCTTGCGGGCACCGGGCAGGAAATGATCCGCGTCACTGGCAGATTTGATGCGTTGTTCGCATCTGTCGGCGGCGGCCAGTTTGCCATGAAGCAAACCGCGTTCCAGTTGAACCAGGTCGCCCAGCAGGGCGCCGTTACGGGCGACTACATGGGAGCGTTGAGCATCCAAGCAGCGGACATGCTCACCATCTTTGGAACCTGGGGCATTCTTGCAGGCGGTGTGATCGCCGTTACGGGCCCGCTTGCCATGTCTTTCTTCAATACCGGGAAGGGCGCAAAGGAAGCGGCCAAGGCGGTCGATCAGTTGGAAGATGCGTCTCGCTCTTACATCGAGATTGCGGAAACAGCCCGCGCCAAAACCGGTGACCTGCGCGAAGAATATGGCAAGCATGCAGACGCTGTAAGGGAAGTTCATAAGGAACTGGTCAAGGTCGCGGAGCAAATGGCTCTGAACCAGATGGATGCCGCGATTTCTGAGGCTTCCGATTCCCTCGATGACCTGATGATTACGGTCGGCCAGCTGTCTCAAGCTCGCAAGGAACTCGGTGAAGCGCTGGCCGCCCGGGATGATGGCGGATTTCTCCCAAAAGCTGAACTCGACGCCCTGGAGCTGCAAGTAACACAGGTCCTGGAAGAAATTCAGGAACAGTTCGGC
>JBFOLS010000199.1:0-3697 GCA_040830225.1 Leisingera sp. | reverse complement strand
GCCTGATAAGGAACTGATCATGAGCGGAACGATGCCTGTCTCTCCGCTGGCGCCTGCCAGCTTCCCCGATCTTCCGGTGATCAAGGGCGTGCGCTTTGCCTCTGCCGCCGCCGGTGTCAAATACCAAGGCCGCACCGATGTTATGCTGGCCGTGATGGATCCGGGCACTGCCGTTGCCGGCGTCTTCACCCGCTCCAAAACCCGCTCGGCCCCGGTGCTGGACTGCCAGGCCAAGCTGGGCGGCGCCACCGGAGCCGGTGCTGCAATTCTGGTGAACTCTGGCAATTCCAACGCCTTTACCGGCCATTACGGCCAAAACTCGGTTGCTGAGATCACCTCTTCCGTCGCAGATGCCACCGGCCTGCCCGCCGAACGTATTTTCACCGCCTCCACCGGTGTGATTGGCGAACCGCTGCCCCATGACCGGATTGTCTCCAAGATCGGCGAGCTGAAGGGAGCGCTTGACGAGGCCGGGCTTGAAGGCGCTGCACAGGCGATCATGACAACGGACACCTTTGCCAAGGGGGCAAGTGCCACTGTCGGGATTGAAGGCAAAACAGTCAAAATTGCAGGCATCGCCAAAGGTTCAGGCATGATCGCACCGGATATGGCGACGATGCTGGTCTATATCTTTACCGATGCCAAAGTGGAGCAATCGGCGCTTCAAGCACTGCTGGCGGAGATCTGCAACCGCAGCTTCAACTGCATCACAGTGGACAGCGACACGTCGACATCGGATAGCCTGATGCTGTGTGCCACTGGCGCATCGGGCGCGGATGCCACCGGCAATGCAGAGTTTTCCGCCGGGCTGGAGAAGGTCATGCTGGACCTGTCGCACCAGGTCGTGCGCGACGGCGAAGGCGCCACGAAATTCGTGGAGATCCAGATCACAGGTGCAGCGTCTGACGCTGACGCCAAAATTCACGGTTTGGCTATCGCAAACTCACCGCTGGTGAAGACCGCCATTGCAGGTGAGGATCCCAATTGGGGCCGTGTCGTAATGGCGATCGGCAAGTCCGGCGCAGAAGCAGACCGGGATCTATTGTCGATTTCCTTTGGCGATGTGCTGGTGGCCGAAAAGGGCTGGGTCTCGCCGGGCTACAAGGAAGAACTTGGCGCCGCGGAGATGAAGAAGCAAGAGATCACCATCAAGGTAGATCTTGGCCTGGGCGCAGGCAAATCCACTGTGTGGACCTGCGACCTGACGCATCAGTACATCTCGATCAACGCGGACTACCGGTCATGAAGGTTGTTCTGGTTTCGGCGGTCGCGCTCATCGACGTTGATGGGCGCGTGCTTTTGGCCCAGCGGCCCGAAGGCAAGTCGATGGCTGGTCTCTGGGAGTTTCCTGGCGGCAAGATCGAGGCAGGTGAAACCCCCGAGGCCGCGCTGATCCGGGAGTTGCATGAGGAACTGGGCATTGATACCTGGGCTTCCTGCCTGGCGCCGCTGACTTTTGCCAGCCACTCTTACGATGACTTTCACCTGCTGATGCCGCTGTTTGCCTGCCGCAAATGGGAGGGTATCCCGCAAGCCAGAGAAGGCCAGACCCTGAAGTGGGTCCGACCGCAGGATTTGCGCGACTATCCGATGCCACCGGCCGACATACCGCTGATCCCGATCCTGCGTGACTGGCTTTGATCCTCTGCGAGCTCCGTGAAACTAGGCTTGCTTCCGTATCTCCACGGTTTTCAGCCGCTTTTCCGGGCGTTTAACCGCGCCCCGGCAAACCGTAAACCTACTCTCAACCATTCTCCTCTAGGATTGAGCCACGAACCATATTATCGCTCCGGGGTTGCGCACAGGCAGAGCAGGCTGTGCTAAAGGCAATTTTGACGCAAGATCATCTACAGGTTCAGGGCAAATCATACGGGCACTCCCGAACAGGAAAATAGCGGCGCCGGTTGGGAGAATTTCGAGGGCAACCTGGCCCAGCTAGACGCCTGATCCACCACTCACGCCTTTCAGGCAAAGTGGGCAGCCTTTCCTGGCTGCCCTTTTCCAATGCCGCGTTTCTTGAGCAGCATCACAGGTTCCGCTCGCTTTAGGTTAGTACTGCCACCGTTTTGAACCTCAGCAACCACCTTCCGGTCAACTTTTGCCCCAGCGTTTCCAAAGGCATAATGATCTTGCAGCAGCTGCGAAACTGACCTGAACGCCGCCAAGCGGCACCAGAGAACAGCTCCCCGCCATACAAGCGCTTCGTCCAGCTGCTGCACGAAACATGCCAGAGCCGCGCTGTCCTTCCTCCGGCAGATCCCGTCCGCAGGCTCAAACAAAACAGGCCCCGGCATTTCTGCCGGGGCCTGTTTTCATTCCACGTGCCTCGAGGATCAGTCGAGGGTGCGGGTGACTTCCTCGCGCTCGAAGATTTCGATCACGTCATTCGGACGGATATCGTCATAGTTCTCGAACGCCATACCGCATTCCTGGCCGGACTGAACTTCGGCAACTTCATCCTTGAAGCGCTTCAGGGTCTTCAGCGTGCCTTCGTGGATCACCACGTTGTCACGCAGCAGACGCACGCCGGCCGAGCGGCGGGCAACGCCTTCGGTAACCAGACAGCCGGCAACCTTGCCAACGCCGGTGACCTTGAAGACTTCCTTGATCTGCGCGTAGCCGATGAAGTTTTCACGGATTTCAGCCGACAGAAGGCCGGAGGCCGCCGCTTTCACGTCATCCACCAAGTCATAGATCACCGAGTAGTAGCGGATCTCGACGCCCTTCTGGTTGGCGGTGTTACGGGCCGAGGCATTGGCACGGACGTTGAAGCCCATGATCGGTGCACCCGAAGCTTCCGGCAGGACAACATCGGTCTCGGTGATCGCACCACCGCCCGAGTGCAGCACGCGCACGCGCACTTCCTCGTGGCCGATCTTTTGCATCGCCTGAACGAGGGCCTCGGCAGAACCTTGCACGTCAGCTTTTACCAGAATCGGCAGCTCAGAGACGTTTTCGTCTTCCTTCGCCTTCTGCATCAGCTGTTCCAGCGTGGTCGCCGCACCGGCAGCAGCGCGTTTGTCCTTGGCAGCCTGCTCGCGGTAGGCTGCGATTTCACGCGCCTGTGCTTCGGTCTCCGTGACGTTCAGAACATCGCCCGCTTCCGGCGTGCCGTTGAGGCCAAGAACCTCGACCGGGACAGAGGGACCGGCTTCCTTGACGCGTTCACCCTTGTCGTTGATCAAAGCGCGGACCTTGCCGTACTGCTCACCCACAACAAAGATGTCGCCCTGGCGCAGGGTGCCGTTCTGAACCAGAACGGTGGCTACGGGGCCGCGGCCCACGTCCAGCTGCGCTTCGATCACGGCGCCCTGGGCGGCGCGATCGGGGTTGGCTTTCAGTTCCAGAATTTCCGCCTGCAGCGCAATGGCTTCCAGCAGCTCGTCCAGGCCCTGGCCGGTATGCGCCGACACTTCGACGTCCTGCACATCACCGGACATCTGCTCCACGATCACTTCGTGCTGCAGCAGGTCGGTGCGCACCTTGTTCGGATCCGCGGCCGGCTTATCGCATTTGTTGATCGCCACGATCATCGGCACTTCGGCCGCTTTGGCGTGGTTGATTGCTTCGATGGTCTGCGGCATGACCGCGTCGTCCGCTGCAACAACCAGAACCACGATATCGGTCACCTGAGCACCGCGCGAGCGCATCGAGGTAAAGGCCGCGTGGCCAGGCGTATCGAGGAAGCTGAGCGTGG
>JBFOLS010000198.1:0-3157 GCA_040830225.1 Leisingera sp. | reverse complement strand
GATCAGAACGTCGATCTGCTCCGGCGTGATTACCAGCGGCGGCGAGATGATCATCCGGTCACCCACATGCCGCATGATAAGGTTGTTGGCAAAGCAGCGTTCGCGGCAAACATCGCCGACGGTGCCCGCGTCCGAGGCACAGGCCGCTCGGGCCTCCTTGTTCGGGGTCAGCGCGATGGACCCCATCATACCGGCAATCTTGGCTTCGCCCACCAGCGGGTGATCGGTCAGCGCTTCCCACTTCTCTTTCAGGTAAGGCGCCGCCACATCCCGAACATGGCTCAGGACGTTCTCCTCTTCCATGATCCGCAGGTTCTCCAGCGCCACGGCGGAAGCTACCGGATGGCCGGAGTAAGTGTAGCCGTGGTTGAACTCGTCGCTGGCGATCACCGAAGCGACCTCGTCGCTGACAATAGAGCCGCCAATCGGCGCATAGCCTGAGCTGAGCCCCTTGGCGATAGTCATGATGTCGGGGCGGATGTTCAGGGTTTCGCTGCCGAACCAGTTGCCAGTGCGCCCGAAGCCGCAGATCACCTCGTCCGCGATCAGAAGGATTTCATACTTATCGCAGATTCGCTGAATTTCCGGCCAATAGCTGTCCGGCGCCACGATCACCCCGCCCGCGCCCTGCACCGGCTCGGCGATGAAGGCGGCGACACGGTCTTCACCCAGCTCTAGAATCGCCTCTTCCAGCTCACGCGCACGCTGCAGCCCGAATTCTTCTGGCGGCATGTCGCCGCCTTCGGCCCACCAGTTGGGCTGATTGATGTGATGGATATCCGGGATCGGCATGCCGCCCTGAGCATGCATTCCGCTCATCCCGCCCAAGGAGCCGCTGCCGACCGAAGAACCGTGATAGGCATTCTTGCGGCTGATGATGACGGACTTGGTAGGCTTACCCTTCAGTGCCCAGTAGTGGCGCACCATTCGGATGTTGGTGTCGTTGGCTTCGGAGCCAGATCCAGCAAAGAACACATTGTTCAGATCGCCCGGCGCCAGCTCGGCAATCTTTGCCGCCAGCGCGATGGCAGGCACATGAGTGGTCTGAAAAAAGGTATTGTAATAGGGCAGCTCGCGCATCTGGCGGGCGGCGACCTCGGCCAGCTCATCACGGCCATAGCCGATGTTGACGCACCACAGGCCCGCCATCGCATCGAGAATTTTGTTACCTTCGCTGTCGGTCAGATGCACGCCGTCCGCACGGGTGATAATGCGCGCCCCCTTCTGCGACAGCTCGCCATTGGCGGTGAAGGGGTGCATGTGATGGGCGGCGTCCAGCGCCTGCAGCTCGGCCGTCGGCATGTGGTTGGTGATAACGGTCATGGGACTCGCTCCTGAGAATGACTGATTGGCACCAGAATATGATCAAATTCCCAGGAGTCAATCGAATCAGTTAGCGCCCCTCAAACCTTCAACGACGTGCTCCATGCCCTGACAGACGTCCCGCTCCATGGCCAAAGCGGCCATTTCCGGGTCCTGCCGCCGCAGCGCGTCCAGGATGTCCTTGTGACGGTCCGGGAAGCTCTGGGTACCAAGCCTCCCGCTGACCACCCGCAAGGACGGGCCGAAGCGCAGCCACAAGCGGTCGGCAATGTCGCTGAGAATAGGAGCATCCGCATGCGCATAAAGCGCCGTATGGAAGCTGTAGTTCTGCACCAGATACCCCGCCACATCACCGGTTGCGATGGCCTTGTCGAGCGCGCTGTCGATGGTCACCAGCTCATCGATATCAGCCGTTCCGATGCGCGGTGTTGCCCGGCGCGCAAGCTCGCACTCAATTGTTTTTCTGGCGAAAATCAGCTCTTCCAGATCCTGCGGCCCCAGCAGAGGAACCGACACCCGGCGGTTGCCCTGGAACATCAGCGCCCCGTCTGAGATCAACCGCCGGATCGCTTCGCGCACAGGGGTCATTCCGGCGCCCAGCGTCTCGACCAGCCCTTGGATTGTCACCGCCTGTCCGGGCACAAGTTCGCCGAACAGAATCTGCGCCCTGAGCTTCTGGTAGACGATCTCATGCGCGGGCAATTTGGCCGGGCTTCCCTGGTCCGCGGCGGGCGGTGAAGTAGTCTCGGTCACCTGGGGTTTTCCTCCTCGATTTTGGCCAGCTTGCACCAGTTTTACCCAAGTGAAAACATAAAGAGTATTGCCGAATGCGGCAAAACTTGATCAAATCCCATCACAGCCGGACCCTGAAACCGGCATGCACAGGGAGAAATTCATGACACTGAAGACGATGACCATGACCGCCGTCGTTGCCCTCGGCACGGCCGCCGCCGCCTCTGCTGAAGAGGTGCGCGTCTACAACTGGTCCGACTATATCGATGAAAGCCTGCTGGAAAAGTTTGAAGCCGAAACCGGCATCGACCTGATCTACGACGTATTTGACAGCAACGAACTGCTGGAAACCAAGATGCTGGCCGGCAGCTCCGGCTATGACGTGGTGGTGCCGACGGGCTCGTTCCTGCAGCGCCAGATCCAGGCCGGCGCGTTCCAGAAGCTGGACGCCTCCAAACTGCCCAACTCCGGCAACCTCTGGGATGTGATCCAGGACCGCACCGCAGGCTATGACCCGGACAACGCCTATTCGATCAACTACATGTGGGGCACCACCGGGCTGGGCGTGAACGTAGGCAAGATCCGCAAGATATTGGGTGATGACGTTGCTCTGAACAGCATGGACCTGGTGCTGAAGCCCGAGAACATCGAAAAGCTGGCGGCCTGCGGCGTTCACTTCCTGGATGCCCCGACCGAAATCATCCCGATGGCACTGCGCTACCTTGGCGAGAACCCGGACAGCCATGACAAGGACGTCATCGCCAAGGCCGAGCCGGTCCTGACCGCCGTGCGCCCGTATATTCAGAAATTCCACAGCTCGGAATACATCAACGCCCTGGCCAACGGTGACATCTGCGTGGCTGTTGGCTGGTCCGGCGACGTTCTGCAGGCGCGCGACCGTGCCGCCGAAGCCGACAATGGTGTCGAGATCGAATACCACCCCTTCGCCGAAGGCTCGCTAATGTGGTTCGACCAGATGGCCATCCCGGTCGACGCGCCGAACCCGGATGCTGCCCACAAATTCCTGAACTTCATCCTGGACGCCCACAACATGGCAGCGGCGTCGAACTATGTTTACTACGCCAACGGCAACAAAGCGTCG
>JBFOLS010000197.1:0-2862 GCA_040830225.1 Leisingera sp. | reverse complement strand
GGGAAGGTCTTGTTTGTCCGCAAGACCTTCCCTTTTCCAATTCAGACATGCGCTTGCTTCAAAACAGAGTCAGCACCAGACCGGCAGCAGCGCAGGCCAGGGTGGCATAGCCGCCGTCGATGAGCGTAAGCTTGACCGGCCGCATTCCATACATGTTGTTCAATGCAATCCAGGGGCTGATGAAAAACAACCCGATACCCATGCCGCCTATCAATCCTGCGCCAAGGGAATCGATGCCCGACAGCGTGAACACATGGCGCATCATGCCAACGACGATTAGCTGCAGCACAAAAGCCATCGCAAATATTACAGGACTCTGACCGCCCTTCGGTTTGCCGTTCTCGTCACATTCGACGCCAGAGGCCTCGACCCAGGGTCTGGCCAAAGCGCCGTAGTAAACAGCACCCAGCACAAATGCTGCCGCGGCCGCCGCAATCACACTCGCAAATTCCATTGAGCTCTCCCTGTTTTCCTGCCTGCGGAGAGCAGAGTGGCAGATCAGCCGGGATCTGTCTCCCCCAGCGCGCAGATGGCGGTCCACTCGGCTTCGCTCACCGGTTGCACTGACAGGCGGGAGTTTCTGACCAGCACCATCTCTTCCAGCCGCGGGTCAGCCTTAATCTGGTCCAGGGAGACTGGCTTGGCAAAAGGACGCACCGCCTTGATGTCCACGCATTCCCAGCGTGCGTCTTCGGTGGTGCTGTCGGGATGCGCCTCGGCGCAGACCTCGACGATGCCGACCACGGATTTTTCCTTCTGCGAGTGATAGAAGAACCCGCGTTCGCCGATTTTCATGTCGCGCATGAAGTTGCGCGCTTGGTAGTTGCGTACGCCGTCCCATTCCTCACCTTCTTCGCCTTTGGAAACCTGGTTATCCCAGCTCCAGGTCGAGGGTTCGGATTTGAACAGCCAGTAACGCATCAGCCAATGACCTTTCTCCAGGTGATCAATTCGACAGCTTCAAACAGGCCTGCCTTGTTGTAGGGGTCGTTGTCCGCCCAGGCCTGGCCGGCTGCCATGTCCTCGACGTCCAGGATAACCAGGGAGCCGGCCATATTGCCGTCCTGATCCAAGAGCGGGCCGGCCTGCGCCACAACACCGGTGTCGTTGATATAGGCCAGATGCGCGTCTCGGTTGTCGAGACGGGTCTGCAGGGCGCCGGGTTTGTCGCGGGCAATCAATGCGATGAGCATTCTATTCCTCTTTTAATGGTCTTTTAAGCAAATGTGCCGCTGCCTCGCTGATCGTCAAGCGCTGATCGAGCAAATTGGTTACCGTGAGCGTGATCGGCATGTCCAATCCCATCCGCTGAGCCTGTGCCGCGACAGCCCTGGAGGTTGCTGCTCCTTCCACCGTGATACTGGAATCGAACTCCTCGCCGCGGCCGATGGACAGGCCCAGCCGGTAGTTGCGGGACAGATCGGAACTGCAGGTCAGAGTCAGGTCGCCAAAGCCGGAAAGCCCGGCCAGCGTTTCTGCCTTGGCGCCGCACGCCAGCGCCATGCGCTGCATCTCGGCATAGCCGCGGGTCATCAGGGCTGCGCGGGCGCTGTCGCCAAGTCCCGCACCGATGACTGCACCGCAGGCAATCGCCATGACGTTCTTCAAAGCTCCGCCAATTTCGGCACCGATGGTATCCGTCGTTCGGTAGAGACGCAGGTTGGATGTGGTCAGCTGTTCCTGCAGCGCCTTGCACCGCTCCGCATCGCCGCAGGCAAGCGTCAGCGCGGTCGGAAGCCCGCGGGCAATATCGGCGGCAAAGCTCGGACCGGTCAGCAGAGCAGCCTTAGCCTCCGGAAGGACCTCTTGAATGACAGCAACCGGGCCTAGGCCGGTGTCCAGTTCGATCCCCTTGCAGCAGGCAACAAGGGTCTTGCCGGCCATGTGTTCCTGATGCTCTTCCAGGACGCTGCGCAGCTTCTGCATCGGTACTGCCAGCAGCAGCACGTCCGCGGCACAGGCCTCGGCCATTTCCGCAGTGACCGAGAGATTTTCAGGCAATGCCACGCCGGGCAGGCGGGTGCCATTGCGGCGGCTGTCCTGCATTGCCTGTGCCTTCATGGCATTGCGGGCCCACAGGGTGACCGGCCCGTTGCCGGCCAGGGAAATGGCCAAAGCGGTGCCAAAGGCGCCGGAACCCAGTACCGAAATGCTCATGCCTTGGCTCCCTTGCGGCCGGATCCGATCAGTGCCGGACTGCTTTGGTCCAGCGGCCAGCGGGGGCGGGCGGTCAGGTCCAGCCCATCTCGCGCACCTGCCTTGAAGCGTTCCAGCCCGGCGTAGGCGATCATGGCAGCGTTGTCGGTGCAAAGCCCCAGCGGCGGGGCGGTAAATGCGGCGCCCGCCTCGGCACAAGCGGTCTCTAACGCGGCACGAATGGCGTTATTTGCGGCAACACCGCCGGCCACGGCAACGGCCGGTTGCGCGGGCTGCTCTTCCAGATAAAGGCGGATGGCGCGGCGGGTTTTCTCCGCCAGCGTATCCACCACCGCGGCTTGGAAGCCTGCGCAGAGGTCGGCGCGGTCCTGGCGGGTGAGGCCGCCTTTCTCCGCCACGATCTGATCCCGCATCCGCATCAGCGCGGTCTTCAGGCCGGAGAACGACAGGTTGCAATCCGGCCGGTCCAGCAGGGGGCGCGGGAAGCGGAAGCGCTTGGGGTCGCCAGTCTCGGCCTCAGCCTGCACCGAGGGACCGCCGGGCTGCGGCAGGCCCAACAGCCGCGCCGTCTTGTCGAACGCTTCGCCGGGCGCATCGTCGATTGTGCCGCCCAGGCGGGTGAAATCTTCCGGGCCGCGGGCCAGCAGGTACTGGCAGTGGCCGCCGGAGACCAGCAGCATCAGGTAGGGATAGGCAATGCCATCG
>JBFOLS010000196.1:0-14822 GCA_040830225.1 Leisingera sp. | reverse complement strand
CCTTTGCCGGCAGCTCTGCCAAAGGTGCAGCCGACCCGGCGAACGCCGCCGGAGTGATCCAGTCGATCGAAACCGCTGTCCGGCTGGTACAGTCCGGCGAGGCCTCTGCGGTCTGCACCGCGCCTATCCACAAGAAGGCGCTGATTGACGGCGCCGGATTTGCTTATCCCGGCCACACTGAATTCCTGGCAGCCCTTGCAGACCGCGAGCGGGTGGTGATGATGCTGGCCAGCGAGCAGCTGCGCGTGGTACCCGCCACCATCCACATCGCCCTCTCCGAAGTGCCCAAGGCCCTGACCCCGGCGCTATTGCGCGAAGTGATTGAGATCACGGCCGCAGGCTTGCGCGATCGATTCGGCATTTCTGCGCCCCGTATTGCCGTTGCGGGCCTCAACCCGCATGCCGGCGAGGGCGGCGCCATGGGGTCCGAGGAACTGGACTGGATCAACGAACTGATCCAGCAGATGCAAGGTGAAGGCCTTGGGGTTACCGGTCCGCATCCGGCGGATACCCTGTTCCACGCCGCCGCCCGCGCCCGCTATGACGCAGCAGTCTGCATGTACCACGACCAAGCCCTAATCCCGATCAAAACGCTGGACTTTGACCGAGGCGTCAATGTGACCCTGGGCCTGCCCTTCATCCGCACCTCGCCCGATCACGGCACCGCCTTTGACATCGCAGGCACCGGCCAGGCCAATCCAACCAGCCTGATTGAGGCCCTGAAGCTGGCGCAACGGATGGCCGCCAGCACTTGATTCTTCCCCTGACGGAAAATATCCCCGCCGTAGGCATGAATGTTCCGGCGCACTGCCAGCGCCCTGTCCCAAGGTCCAGATGACATGAGCGCTATCGATAGCCTTCCTCCTTTGCGCGAAGTGATCGCAACGCATGAGCTGTCGGCCCGCAAATCCCTGGGCCAGAATTTCCTGCTGGACCTGAACCTCACCGCCAAGATCGCGCGGCAAGCAGGCGACCTTACCGGTTGCGACGTTCTGGAGATCGGCCCCGGCCCCGGCGGCCTGACACGCGGCCTCCTTGCCGAAGGTGCCCGCCGGGTACTGGCAGTGGAAAAAGACCAGCGCTGCCTGCCCGCGCTGCAGGAGATCGCGGAAGCCTATCCCGGCCGCTTTGACGTGATTAACGGCGACGCGCTGGAAATCGACCCGCTGGAGCACCTGACCCCGCCGATCCGTATCGCTGCCAACCTGCCCTATAACGTCGGCACCGAACTGCTGGTGCGCTGGCTGACACCCAAGGAGTGGCCGCCGTTCTGGCAGAGCCTCACCCTGATGTTCCAGCGCGAGGTCGCCGAGCGCATTGTGGCCCAGCCCGGCTCCAAGGCCTATGGCCGCCTGGCGATCCTGGCGCAATGGCGCGCGGATGCAAAGATCGTGCTGTCGCTGCCGCCCGGCGCCTTCACCCCTCCGCCCAAAGTCTCCAGTGCGGTGGTGCATCTGGATGCCCTGCCCGAGCCACGATTCGAAGCAGATGCCGCCATCCTGTCCCGTGTCGTAGCCGCTGCCTTCAACCAGCGCCGCAAGATGCTGCGCGCCTCTCTCAAGGGGGTTTCCCCGGACATTGAGGCGCACCTGACCGCTGCTGGGATCCCGCCCACCGAGCGTGCTGAGCAAGTCAGCCTTGAGGCTTTCTGCGCTCTGGCCTGCGAACTGGCCAAGGCCTGAGCCCTTTCCCGCATTCTTTGCACGAGTTTGACCCTTCGATGACCCAAGCCGTTACGCCCCGCCCGACCCTCCTGTCCGTGAACGTCAACGCAGTTGCCTATCTGCGCAACCGGCGCGAGGTGCCCTGGCCGAACCTGATCGACATTTCCCGCGCCATCCTGCAGGCCGGAGCCCACGGCATCACCGTGCATCCGCGCCCGGATGAGCGCCACATCCGCTTTTCCGACCTCCCGGAACTGGCCCGCCTGATCCGGGATGAATTCCCCCAGGCCGAATTCAACATCGAAGGCTACCCGACCCGCCACTTCATCGATCTGGTGCTGCAGAACAAACCGCACCAGGTGACACTGGTTCCGGACACTCCGGAGCAATCCACCTCCGACCACGGCTGGGACTTTGCCAAGGACGGTGAAATGCTGCTTCCCATCGCGGAAGAGTTCAAGGCGGCTGGTATCCGGGTCTCCTACTTTGTGGACGCCACCCCTGCAGACCCAGCCCTGGCACAGCAGGCAGGCGCTGACCGGATCGAGTTCTATACCGGGCCTTATGCCAATGAAACCGGTGCGGACGGCATCGCGAAGGAACTGGCCAAGATCAAGGATACCGCGGATGCGGCCCGCACGCTTGGCGGTTTAATGATGAACGCAGGCCATGACCTGACTGTCGAGAACCTGCCAGGCCTGCGCCAAGCCATTCCCGATCTGGCCGAGGTTTCCATCGGCCACGGCCTGACGGCGGATGCGTTGATGCTGGGCTTTCCCGAAGCCGTCCGCCGCTACCTGCGGGTGCTGGGACACCCCGCCTGACACTAAAATCTGCCTCTGCGGCATGAAAAAGCCCCCGCAGCAACTGGCTTCGGGGGCTTTTCTATTCTGGATCCGGTCCGCTTATTCAGCGGCCTCCGCCGGGCCGTCTTCTGCTTTCGGCTTGGGTTTGGCACGCGAGCGGGCGGGCTTTTTGGCAGCGGGCTTCTTCGCCGCCTCCTCGTCGGTCCCGGCCGCAGGAGCCGCCTCAGCCGGTTCTTCAGCCTTGGCTGCTGCAGGCTTGCGGGTTCGCGGCTTGCGTGCCGGAGATTTCTTCGCAGGCGTTTCCGCCGGGGCATCGGCAGGCGCCGCCGCCTGACTCTCAGGCGTTTCAACCAGGCCGCTGTCAGCACCATTGCCATTGTCGCCGCGCGGGTCGATCACCTCGGGCTGCGGTGCGTCAGACGGATCTGCTGCCGACGCCGGGGCTGCTGCTGCAGCTGCTGCCGCCTCGCGCTCCTGGCGCTCCAGCCGCTCCGCGCGTTCACGGTCGCGCTCCGCCTGGCGTTCACGGTTCTGCCGCTCTTGCTCTTCACGGCGCGCTTCGATCTCGCGCTGCGCCTCGTTCAGCATCCGCAGATAATGCTCGGCGTGCTGCTGGAAGTTTTCTGCAGCAACCCGGTCATTGCTCAGCTGCGCATCGCGGGCCAGCTGATTATACTTGTCGATGATCTGCTGCGGGGTCCCGCGCACCTTGCCTTCGGGTCCGGAACTGTCAAAGACCCGGTTGACCACATTGGCGCCATTGGGGCGATTCCGGTTCGACTTGGAACGTGAACGTGATTTGGACGATCTCATGTGCCTAACGTCAGCCTTGAGTTAATGCGCCGTAGACCCAATCATACGCGCTTCTGCGCCGGATCATCAGCTTTTTGGGCTTGTTGCCGCGGGAAGGCTTGGTGAGCCTTCTCCTCAAGCGGCTTTCTTTGAGTAACCATGTTCCGAAGCCACAGACAAGGGGCAGAGGCAGAATTTCTGGGAAAATTCTTTCGAAAACGCGAAATTCCGCGCTATAATCCGCTCGTTGCATCGGAATGCGCACAGACGACCCGGTCCCGGCCGTCCAAGTCAGGCAGCACCGTTATTCGGCTCAGACCGGCTTCAGCCAGCAGCGCGCTGACAGCGGTACCTTGCGTAGGGCCGATTTCCACCATCACCCGGCCGCCCGGTGCAAGATGCCCAGTAATCTCCGCCGCAATCCTGCGGTAGGCCCCCAGCCCGTCTCCGCCATCGGTCAGCGCAATACCCGGCTCATGGCCGCGCACTTCGGCCGAGAGCCCTTCCATCTCCTCCAAGGCAATATAGGGCGGGTTGGAAACGATCAGGTCAAACTGCCCTTCGACATTTTCGAACCAGTCCGATTGCTGGATATCCGCGCGTTCCTCGACCCGGTGCAGCACCGCGTTGGCACTGGCCTGCAGGCAGGCTGCCTCGCTGATGTCGACCCCCAGCCCCGTTGCCCCGGCCCGCTCAGCCAGCAATGTCACCAGGATGCAGCCAGAGCCGACGCCCAGATCCAGCACGCGGCCGTAGGGCTCTGCCAGCGCGGCTTCGATCAGGACCTCGGTTTCAGGCCGCGGGTCCAGCACATCGCGCGAGACCTTGAAGCGGCGTCCGTAAAACTCCCGCTCGCCAATCAAATGCGATACCGGCACCCGTACTGCACGCAGTGAAATCAGCTGTTCATAGCGTTCGGCAATTTCCGTCGCCAGCTCCTCGGGCGCGATCAGCGTGACCCGGCTGGCCTCGATCCTTGCGGCATGGGCCAGCAGCACCCGGGCATCCCGCGCCGGATCCTGCACCCCTGCGGCCCGCAGCCGGGCCGTTGCCGCTGCCATTGCTTGTGCTGCGGTTTCCGCCATGATCACTGCCCCATCTCGGCCAGCAGCCGGGCCTGGTTGTCCGCTGTCAGCGCGTCGATGATCTCGTCCAGGTCGCCGCCGACCACCTGATCCAGCTTGTAAAGTGTCAGATTGATGCGGTGGTCGGTCATGCGCCCCTGCGGGAAATTATAGGTGCGGATGCGCTCCGACCGGTCGCCCGAGCCTACCTGGCTGGCCCGGTCCGCAGAGCGCTCGCTGTCGATCCGCTGGCGCTCCAGATCATAAAGCCGCGTCTTCAGCACCTGCATGGCAATCTCGCGGTTGCGGTGCTGCGACTTCTCCGAGGAGGTCACGATCAGACCGGTCGGCAAGTGGGTGATCCGTACCGCCGAGTCGGTGGTGTTCACATGCTGCCCGCCCGCGCCGGATGCGCGCATGGTGTCGATGCGGATGTCATTCGGATCGATATGAATGTCGACGTCCTCGGCCTCCGGCAGAACAGCAACCGTGGCCGCCGAGGTATGGATGCGGCCGCCGCTTTCCGTCGCCGGCACCCGCTGCACCCTGTGCACGCCGGATTCGTACTTCAGCCGGGCAAAGACATTCTCGCCCTTGATATGCGCCACCACTTCCTTGATGCCGCCCAGCTCGGTCGGCTGTTCTTCGATGACGTCGAACTTCCAGCCCTGCGCCTCGGCATAACGCTGGTACATCCGCAACAGGTCGCCGGCAAACAGCGCAGCCTCATCGCCGCCGGTGCCGGGGCGGATCTCCAGCATCGCCGGGCGGGTGTCGGCGGCATCCTTGGGCAGCAAAGCCAGCTGCAGCGCATGTTCGGCCTCCGGGATCGCTTCCTTCAGCGCGGGGATCTCTTCCTCCGCCAGGTCCTTCATATCCGGATCCGCCAGCATCAGCTCAGCCTCCTCCAGATCATCCAGCAGCTTGCGGTAACCCGCGATCTGCTCTGCCACCGGACGCAAGTCAGAGTATTCCTTGGCCAGGGCCGCAATATCCCCGCCCCCGGCGCCATCCGCCATTGCGGCTTCAAGATACTGAAACCGCTGCAGGATCTGTTCCAGGCGTTCTTCGGGGATCATGGCGGACCTGTTTCCGTTCTTGTTTTGGCCAAGCGTCCCCCATGTGATATGCTAGACCCATGCGACATGCCAGAGTCCTTATTGCCACAATCCTCCTCACCCTGCCCGGCGTGGGCCTGGCCGACGTGAAGGGACCGGGCGGCAAGACCATCGACTGCTACTGCACCGACAAGTCCGGCAGCCGGGTTGAGCTGGGCGAGCTGCGCTGCCTGCAAGTGGACGGCCGCATGTTCATGGCGCAATGCCAGATGTCGCTGAACGTGCCGATGTGGCGCGAGGTGCAAAGCAGCTGCCTGTCGGCGTCGCTGGGGGATGTGCAGGGATCATCACCGGCACCATTGGAATTGCCGAAGATCTGAGCCGTTCAGCAAATTCGCCTTTGTTGACTTCACGGAGGCGAAATGCCGGTTTCATCAATCCACAAATGGGGTAGAACCGTCCCAAGTCGCACTGTTTGCACCCGGCTCCACCGTCGGGGCAACCGGTGCTGCAGGCGCGGTCACAACATAGTTCTGACCTGCTCTTGCAGCAGCCAAGCCATATTCTCCGGATGCGCAAGCACCTGAAAATATCTTGTAGTCCGGGGCAGTTGGCAACACCCTGACACTGAATTCCGTAACAGGACCTTTGCCGCATATCTGGTCGGCGGCATATGTCCTGATCTCCTGTGCCGTCCAGCCTGCACCCGCACTTCCACTGAACCGGCCATTCCCGTCATTGTCGAATTGCAGTTCATTGCTGGCAGGCGCTCCGCCGCAGGCCGCGAGCAGCGCACAACACGTAAGAGACAAACCAGTCGTGGCAAATTTTGTGATCATAAAATACTCTCCATTTTTCTTTGAATAAATCTCTTATGCTTAACGCTTTCGCGCCGAGTCTTTTCAAACGAAACCACAACCTACTCATTACGTCTTCCCACCCGGGTCAAGGGTGGCGAAGCCACCGCGCGCCAGCGCGGCTTGCCCTTGAGGCGGTAGAAACAAACACACTCGAAAACGCGCCTTCAGGGGCAGTCCTGCCCCTGAAGCGCTTCTCAGCAAAATCCATGGCTCATCGGCCTATGGCCGATGAGCCTGCGCCGCGCGTCAGCGCGGCGCCACGCCCAACTGTGAGGGGCTTTTTCAAAAAGCCCGCGAACAGGCGGGAGCCGCCGCTTACTCCCCTTCGGAAACAGATTGCGGTGCCGCTTCCATCTCCGCCAGCCAGCCGTTGATCCGTTCCTTGTTGGCGCCCAGGTCGGAGCGGCCAAAGCGCAACCGGGCATAGACCTTCAACAGATCACCGTCCTGCGCAGCAGTGGTATAGTCGGGAAAACCCAGCAGCTGGGTGCGGGTGATATAGGTCGCCATCCCGTCGTCCGGCCCGCCCGCCAGCACGCTGGTACGCGGCGCGGTGCTGGCGATGCGGTGGAACCGCTCCAGCCCGTCAGGCCCCGTGCGCACCACCCGGAACACGCCGCCGCGGAATTCCTTGTCTTCGGTGAACTCGGGCTGGGTGTTCCAGTCCAGCGGATCGCTCGGCGCCAGGCGGATGAACCCCAGCCCGGCAACAACAGCGGCCAGCAGCAGCCAGCCGAACAGCATCAGCCGCTTCATCGCGGTTTCAAGGTCAACCCTTGCCTCCTCCCTGTGCGGCCCTCCCCGGCCTTCCGCTTGAGGCCCGGCCGCTTATTTTGTTGTCACGCCCGGCAGCACGCACAGCAGCTCATACAGCAGGTTTGCCCCCACCAATGCCGTGTTGCCCGAAGGATCATAAGGCGGCGACACCTCCACCAGGTCGCAGCCCACGATGTTGATCCCCCTCAGCGACCGGATCAGCTCCAGCGCCTGCGGCGTGGTCAGCCCGCCGACTTCCGGCGTGCCGGTGCCCGGTGCATAAGCCGGGTCAAGACTATCGATATCATAGGTCACATAGACCGGCCTATTGCCGATATCGCGGCGAATTTCCGCACCCATCTGATGCAGCTGCCGCCCCCACAATTCCTGCGCCGGGAAGTGCTGGAACCCCCAGCTTTGCGCTTCCGAGAAATCGGTGGCGGCGTAACCGGTGCCGCGGATGCCGATCTGATAGGTCTTGTCCGGAACGATCAGCCCTTCCTCATAGGCGCGGCGGAACACGGTGCCATGGGTCTCGCGCTCGCCGAACATCTCGTCGTTCACATCGGCATGGGCGTCCACATGCACCAGTGCAACGGGCCCGTATTTGTTGGCAACCGCCCGCAGAATCGGCAGGGTGATCGAATGATCGCCGCCCATCGCCACCGGGATCACCCCGCCGGCCAGAATCGCATCATAGCTCTCCTGGATGATCCTCAGCGATTCCTTCAGCGAAAACGTATTGATCGCCAGATCGCCGATATCGGCAATGTTCAGACTGTCAAAGGGCGCAGCCCCGGTGGCCATGTTGTAGGGCCGCAGCATCGCGCTTTCGGCGCGGATCTGTTTGGGCCCGAAACGGGTGCCCGAGCGCCAGGAGGTGCCGATATCCATCGGCACGCCCACGACGGCAACATCCAGCCCCTCAAGCGAGGTCGCCTGCGGCAGCCGCATATAGGTGTTCGGCCCAGAAAACCGGGCCAGGTCATTGCCGCTGATCGGCTGATTGAAGTCAGTCATTGTCTCTCATGTTCCAGCCCAGAAGGCAGATGATCTCCGTCGCCACATGCGCCCCGGCAATAGCAGTTGCGCCGGTTGTGTCAAAGGGGGGAGAGACCTCGACCACGTCGCCGCCCTTGATATTAATGCCCGCAATCTCCCGCAGGATGCGCGAGGCCTGCGCCGAGGTCAGCCCGCCCCAGACCGGCGTGCCGGTGCCGGGCGCATAGGCCGGGTCCAGGCAATCGATGTCAAAAGTCAGGTAAGTGGGCCGGTCCCCAAGGATCGCCTTGATCCGCTTTGCGGTCTCCACCGGCCCGATCTCATGCACGGTGGGTGCGTCGATGATGTTGACGCCCAGTGTATCGTCATTGGTGGTGCGGATTCCCACTTGGACTGAGGTTGCCGGGTCCACGATCCCCGATTTCACCGCCTTGTAGAACATGGTGCCATGGTCCACCCGGTCCATGTTGTCATCAGGCCAGGTGTCGGTGTGCGCATCGAACTGCAGCAGCGAGATCGGCCCGTACTTCTCGGCATAGGCTTTCAGGATCGGAAAGCTGATGTAGTGATCACCGCCCAAAACAACCGAAGCCGTGTCCGCCGCCAGAATGCCGCGGATATGCTCAGTCAGGGCGCCGGGAAACTCCGGCACATTGGCATGGTCAAAAGCCAGGTCGCCGTAGTCGGCAATCGCCAGAGTACTCAGCGGTTTGTGCGGCCAGCCATAAGGCTCATCCGGGCTTTGCAGAGTGGAGGCCTCACGGATCGCCCGAGGACCCAGCCGGGTGCCGGGCCGGTTGGTCACCGCCTGATCAAAGGGCACGCCGGTCACCGCAATATCCACCCCGGTCAGATCCTTGGTGTACTTGCGGCGCAGAAAAGACGTCGCCCCGCCAAAGGTGATCTCGAAACTCAAGCCCTTCAGATCCTCGCGCGTGAAGGCGTCGTCGATCATGTGTTTTGCGTCTTCCAAAGCCATGGCGCTGCGCCCCTGTTACAATGCGTTGTTTTTGATCAAATACCCGCTTCGCAGGCCTCTGTCATCTGCCCAGAACGTTTAACTGCAGACTGGCTGTGCCCGCTCCACCAGCCGCGCGAAGAAGGACGCGCCCACTGGAGCGATCTCGTCGTTGAAATCATACTTCGGGTGATGCAGTCCCGCGGTATCGCCCTGCCCCAGGAACAGATAAGATCCGGGCCGCGCCTGCAGCATATAGGCAAAATCCTCGGCCCCCATCTCGCGCCCGCCGTCGGGTTCAACGTTACCTTCACCAGAGACCTCCGCGGCGACCTCAACTGCAAAAGCGGTCTTCTCAGCATCATTAAAGGTTGCAGGGTAGCCAACCTCATAGTCCAGCTCCGCTTCAACGCCGTAGCTGGCAGCCTGCCCTGCGACGATTTCCTTCATCCGCCGCATCACCATTTTCTGCACCTCGGGGTTAAAGGTGCGCACGGTGCCGTTGATGTAAGCGGTGTCCGGGATAACGTTGTCGACGGTCCCGGTGTGGATCTGGGTGACCGAGACCACCAGATCTTCCAGCGTGTGATGGTTGCGGCTGACGATGGTCTGGATCGCCTGGGCAATGCCGCAGGCGGCCATCACCGGATCGCGGGTTTCCTGCGGCATGGCGCCATGGCCGCCTACCCCTTGAATATGGATGTGGAACGTATCTACTGCCGCCATCAAGGCGCCCGGCGTGGTCAGGAAGTTCCCAACCGGCAATCCCGGCGCATTGTGCAGCGCATAAACCTCGCCGATATCAAAGCGCTCCATCATGCCTTCCTCGACCATGATGCGGGCGCCGCCGATCGCCTCCTCGGCAGGCTGGAAGATCAGCGCCGCCCGCCCCTTGAAGTTGCGCGTCTCTGCCAGATACTTGGCCGCCCCCAAAAGCATCGCGGTGTGCCCGTCATGGCCGCAAGCATGCATATTGCCTTCATGCCCCGAGACATAATCGACGCCCGTTTCCTCCGGGATCGGCAGCGCATCCATGTCCGCGCGCAGGCCAATTGTAGGTCCCTCGCCCTGCCCGTTGATGATCGCCACCATACCGGTCTGGGCGATGCCTTCATGCAGTTCGTCCACGCCGAATTCGCGCAGCCGCTCGGCCACAAAGGCCGCCGTCTTGGGCAGGTCCAGCGCCAGCTCCGGGATCTGGTGCAGATGCCGCCGCCAGGCCTTCATTTCCTCGGCGTAATCGGCAATTCGGTTCACAACGGGCATTAGGGTGGACTCCTGCTCCAGACTCGGGATGATGCATCTGACACCGGAACAAGAGCAGCCGCAATGCCCCAAACAGATCTGATTCACGACGAAACCGCAGGTATCGAACGCCTTTTGGAAATCATGGCGCGCCTGCGCGATCCGCAGACCGGCTGCCCCTGGGACATCGAACAGGATTTCGCCACCATTGCCCCCTATACCATTGAAGAGGCTTACGAAGTTGCCGATGCGATTGAGCGCGAGGCCTGGGACGAGCTGAAGGGCGAGCTGGGCGATCTCCTGTTCCAATCGGTCTTCCACGCGCAGATGGCGCAGGAGGCGGGGCACTTCAGCTTCCAGGACGTGGTCACCACCATGTCCAACAAAATGGTCTCGCGCCATCCGCATGTCTTCGGCGATGAGAGCCGCGAGAAGTCTGCCGAGCAACAGACCCAGGACTGGGAGGCGATCAAGGCCGCCGAACGGGCAGGCAAGGAACAGAAAGGCACCCTGGACGGGGTGGCCGTCGGCCTGCCCGCCCTCCTGCGCGCCTATAAGCTCCAGAAACGCGCCGCACGCGTGGGGTTTGACTGGCCTTCCGTCACCAACGTGATTTCCAAGATCACTGAGGAATGCGCCGAACTGGTTGAGGCCAGCGATACGCTCTCACACACCGAAGTCGAGGAGGAATACGGCGACCTCTTGTTTGTGATGGCCAATCTGGGCCGCCACCTGGGGATTGAGCCCGAAGCCGCCCTGCGCGCCGCCAATGCCAAATTCACCCGCCGTTTTGAAGGCGTTGAGGCCAAACTCGCTGCCCGAGCCAAACGCCCGGAAGACAGCGATCTGGCCGAAATGGACGCGCTCTGGGATGAAGTGAAAGCAGAAGAACGCGCCTGAGGTTCCGCCTTCCCTTCATCTTTCCCAAAATACTCAAATCCTTTAACGGCCCGCGGACGCTGCCGCTGCAAAATTTGCATCTGCAGGGTTCAATCCCTGCCACACAGCGCGTAGCCTCATGGCTCACCACTCTGCGGAGACCGCCATGAGCGCCAGAAAGATCATTATCGACACCGATCCGGGCCAGGATGATGCAGTGGCCATCCTGCTGGCGCTGGCGAGTCCGGAAGACCTGGACCTGCTTGGCATCACCTGCGTGGCGGGCAATGTGCCGCTGGACCTGACCAGCAAGAACGCCCGCATCGTCTGCGAGGCGGCAGGGAAACCGGACACAGCCATTTATGCCGGCGGCAAGGCGCCGCTCCACCGCCCGCTGATCACCGCCGAACATGTTCACGGGCAGACCGGGCTGGACGGCCCTGAGCTTTGGGAGCCGCAGATGCCGCTTGCAGAGGGTAATGGCGTGGACTTCATCATCGAAACCCTGCGCAGCCATGAACCGGGCAGCGTGACCCTCTGCACGCTCGGCCCTCTCACCAATATCGCGGCTGCCTTCAACACCGCGCCTGACATCATCGAACGGGTGCAGGAAGTGGTGATGATGGGCGGTGCCTATTTCGAGGTCGGCAACATCACCCCGGCAGCTGAGTTCAACATCTACGTCGACCCGGAAGCCGCTGAAATCGTGTTCAGATCCGGCTCCCCGCTTACCGTGATGCCGCTCGATGTGACGCATAAAGTGCTGGCGACAAAGCAGCGGGTCGAGGCGATCCGCGCCCTCGATACCCGCGTTGGCCATTTCACAGCCGAGATGCTCGATTTCTTCGAACGTTTCGATGTGGCGAAATACGGCTCCGAAGGCGGCCCGCTGCATGACCCCTGCGTGATCGCCTGGCTGCTCAAGCCGGAACTGTTCTCCGGCCGCCATGTGAATGTCGAAATCGAAACCGGGTCCGAGCTCACCCTCGGCATGACTGTCGCCGACTGGTGGGGTGTCACGGACCGCCCCCCCAATGCGCTGTTTATCGGTGATGCCGACGCGGATGGTTTTTTCAACCTGCTGACTGAAAGGCTTGCCCGCCTATGAGCGCCGCCCTGCATCTCGCAAAACCCGAGCATCTGGACACGGTGCTTGCGCTGACCGCCGCCTTTCATGCAGAATCCGGGCTGGACAGCACTGACGAACACCGGCGCGCCGGAATCGAACCGCTTCTGAACGGCCATCCCTACGGCGCCGTCTACCTAATCGGCCCGACCCGCGCCCCGATCGGCTATATCGTTGTCACCTTCGGCTGGTCGGTAGAGTTCGGCGGTATGGACGGATTTGTCGACGAACTCTACATCCGCCCCGCCGTGCGCGGCCGCGGCATAGCCACCGAAGTGCTGACCGAATTGCCCAAATCGCTGGCAACTGCCGGCATGCGCGCCCTGCATCTGGAGGTCGATCGGGACAACGAGACCGCCCAGCGGCTCTATCTGCGCACCCGTTTCCAGCCGCGCAGCAAGTACATCCTGATGACCAAGGAACTCTAAGGCCGCGGCTTCCTACAGCAAGAACCGCAGCCGCGGCCCCACCTCGCCAAATCCGCAGCGCTGATAAAAATCCAATGTGCGGCTCCAGGCCGGCTGGTCAGGTGCGCCTACCTCAAGCCGTTTCCAGCCCAGTCCCCGCCCATGCTCCGCCGCAGCGGAAACGAGCGCGGCTGCAACACCCTTGGACCGCCACTCCGGCTCGACATACAGTTCGGTGATCTCCCCGAACCGGCCGCCGGCGTAAATTGCAGCGCATTCATTCACCATCAGCAGGCCAACCGGCCGATCAAGGCAAAAGGCTGCAAGGCCGGTCACACTGCCGGATGCCAGCAACTCCCGGGCAACAGGCTCCAATTCCGCCGGGCTGCAAGGCTCGCCGCCGGGCAGCTCTTCCAGCAGTGCCGCAACAAAGCGCGCAGTCAAAGCGTCATCACCAGGAGAAAGCTTCTGAACAGTAATGGACGGGGTGGACACTTGGGTCTCCTGAAATCACACCTGAAATTTGATCAAATCATAGAGTGTCAGATGTGCCGGGTCCAGCTTTTGCTGCCCGGCGCCCTGCCCCGGCCAGGGCGCCTGTTGCTCCCAAGTCCCAGACTGCGCTTACATCCCCGGCAGCAGCGTATAGTCCACAGACATGTTCATCCGCATCACCGGATCATTTGCGGATGCAGGCTGGCCGCTGAAGGGATAAACCCCCGCTCCGCCGCATCCCAGGAGAGTTGAAAGAATTGCACAGATCGCCACTGTGCGCAGTACCCGCATCGTCATGGCCTGTTCCCCTTTCCCGCAGCACCCGCGGTGCCGCGCACGGGAAAATTAACATAACACCTGCGTGAAGGTCTGTGATCCGGGCCACACTTGCTTTGAGCAATTGCGCCCCAGCTCTATAGAAACTCAAAGTCGCGAAACGTCGCCGCCTCGCCCAGATTCACGCCGCCCGGCCCCAGCAGCGGCCAGATCACCGCATTTCGGATTTCAAACCGGCGGCCGGACGCGCTGATTCGCACCCCGGCATAGCTGCTGATGAAGCCGTTGGCACGCATCTCGGCAAACATGGCGTCCCGCTGCGCCCGGTGGCCCGGCTCGGCCGTCAGCCGGGACGGCATAGACGTGAGCTGCTCCCACCCCATCTCCCACAGCTCTTGCGCCGCCAGATTTCCATAGGTCAGCACCGGATCGGCAGCAGCGTTGTGAGACAGCACCGGGAACCCGGCACGGTACAATGCCTCGGCATCCGCGCCGTCCAGAAGCGGCCGGCCCGTGACCTGGGCAAAGGAGGAAAGCAAGAGCTCTGCATGAGCAGATTGAAAGCGGTTTTCGGATGCGGGTACTTGCACTTGCAGCCTCTCATTGTCCTGCCGCGTGTCACTCGGCGGGGCGCCGGAACACGCGGTCCTGCGATCTGTGGTACAATC
Source organism: Leisingera sp. (assembly GCA_040830225.1). Taxonomy (GTDB): domain Bacteria; phylum Pseudomonadota; class Alphaproteobacteria; order Rhodobacterales; family Rhodobacteraceae; genus Leisingera. The sequence continues at coordinate 766 of JBFOLS010000196.1, read as the reverse complement.
CGGCTGTGAAATGCAAGGAGGGACATGCCATGCCCCCCCATTCAGGCTCATGTTTTTGCGGCACGGTTGAGGTTCAAGTATCCGGGGATCCTGTTGCGATGGGGTACTGCCACTGCGAATCCTGCCGGTCGTGGTCGGCTGGCCCGGTTAACGCCTTTACCTTGTGGAATCCGGATGCTGTCACGGTCACCAAGGGTCAGGACAAGCTCGGCACCTTCATCAAGGCTCCCAGCAGCGAACGGCAGTTTTGCACCGATTGCGGCGGCCACCTGATGACCAACCATCCCGGCCTCGGAGTGATTGATGCTTATGCAGCGGCCCTGCCGTCGCTGGAATTTTCCCCGGCTGTGCATGTCAACTACGCTGAAACCGTTCTGCCAATGAAAGACGGGCTGCCCAAGTTCGAGGACTTCCCGGAGGATTTCGGGGGCAGCGGAGAGATGATGGACGAATAGGCCGCTAGCCGGGCTGCGAATCAGGAGAGCAGAGGAGACAGACAATCGCCTGCATCAAGCTGCTGCACTGGATCATCAGGTCCGCACGCTTCACCGCTGATAGGGTAGGTTCCTGGCTGCGTGCAGGCTGCAAGCAGCAATTGGGTGGACACAAGTGCAAGAACGATGAGACGTGCCAAAGTCATGACGGGCCTCCTGCATATTGGGAACTACTGCAGAATGCCCGTTACTGGGGAACAGGAAAATGATGCAGGTCAACACCAGCCCGTAACCTTGCCGAAAGAGGCACGGTTGTTCGCTGCCTGCTCCGG